>JBHJOO010000043.1:0-2262 GCA_050329675.1 Balneolaceae bacterium | reverse complement strand
CAGATTAGGCACGGAAGGAACCATGACATTCGCACTTCTGCTTCTTACAGCCGGTATTCTTCTGAGGGTAATTCCATCAAACACCTCACTTTTTTTGGGAACCGTAGTGCTTGGAATTGGAATTGCATTGGGAAATGTACTTTTACCCGGCATTGTAAAGAAACGGTTCCCACAAAATATTGGAATAATTACCGGAATTTATTCAGCGATGCTTGGCGCCGGAGCAGCTATAGCTTCCGGCATAAGTGTACCTCTCTCCGAAAATTGGAATTTCGGCTGGAGATGGGCTCTCGGTGCCTGGGCTGTCTTCTCGTTTTTTGCACTGCTTATCTGGCTTCCTCAAATGCGGGAAAACAGAACACATCTGCCCCGCAGAAGCTTGCGTGGCTCATTGAAACAACTTGGGGGTTCAAAACTGGCGTGGCATATCGCCGTTTTTATGGGATTGCAATCACTCACTTTCTATATCATCATCACATGGCTGCCAGATATTTTAATTGAACTGAACATCAGCCCGGTGCGTGCCGGCTGGATGATGGCCCTCATCCAGGCAACAGGAGCAACAGGTACGTTGGTAATGCCCTACTGGGCTTCGCGGCGGCAACGGCAGCGGCTGCCGGTGTTCATTATTATGGCTCTGGAACTGATCAGCATCGCCGGCCTGATGATACCATTTCAAACCCATTTCATGATTACACTGTGGGTGGTTATACTTGGCTTCAGCCTGGGAAGCAGTTTCGGAATGGCGCTTCTCTTTATCGGCCTTCGTGCCCGTGATACGGATTCCGTAAATGAACTGTCAGGCATGTCACAATCAGCCGGTTACACCCTGGCCGCAGCTGGTCCTGCACTGTTCGGGGCTTTTCACGATCTGGTTCAAAACTGGACCGTTCCCCTCGCGCTTTTATTGTTCATCACAATTATTAAATTGTGGGCCGGCTGGAAGGCAGGCCATGATGATTATGTTTAAAAATATGGATTTATGCTGATTGACGAGGATAACTATTCCGGTTCCTGAACAGTAAGAGTTCACCACAAACCAGGTCAAACCTGATAGACCCCAAAATAATTTGTCATAGTGCCTAAAATTCAATCTAAGATTCAAATGAACTTGTACAGAATAATTGATATCAATACATTCAATATACGATAAACTCAACTTTCAGACACCAAACTGAGGCCAGGTGAGCACAAAAAGAGATCTGCTTAAAGAACTTACAGACGGTTTTACAAACGAAAAATTAACACATTTTTTCCGTAATGCCAGTCCGGATTTTAAACCGGTAATGGAAGACCTGACTCGTCAGATTGAACCCGATCCCGGTTTTATCCGGTCGATCCGTAAGCTGGGTGATATTATATTTCCGGATGAACGCCGTCTTGTTGTGGTATCTTCGCTTCTGAATGGAGCCATCACCGAGCACACCAGCAAGCGAAAGCAATTCGATATCGGCTGGAAATACCTGAAAAAGGAATTTTAAGATGCGGGCATTTTTGTGTTCCGGGATGACCGCGGACACTTCCGGTTCAGTTTGATCGTCACCAAATACGAAAGCAACCGGCGGACGCATACCCCGTACCGGCGGTACACCTACTACATTCATCCGGAAAAGCCCAATAAAACGTTCATTAACCAGATCGGGAAGGCGAAATTTACCGGGATTGATGAGATCCTGAAAGCATTCTCTATCGATGCGGTTTCAGACGAGTTTTACAATGAGTTCAACCCGAAATTTCTGGATATTTCCAATGCCGTGCAGGGTACGGACAACATGGCGATCAAAAAGGATTTTGCTTTGCTGTTTGTGATTCGCATCATCTTCATCGGGTTTGTTCAGAAGCGCGGCTGGCTGGGCGGACGGGAAGAGTTTATCCATGAATTCCGGGATGAATATCTCGCAGCCGGTGCCGAAGATAATTCATTTTATACAAGATGGCTGGAGCCCCTGTTTTTTGAAGCCCTGAATGCACCTCCGGGCAAGAAGGTGAAATACCGGAATAATGAATTCAGTGAAGAGACGGAACATGTACTTCAAATGGCTCCATATCTGAACGGAGAGCTGTTCAAGCCCAGGAAAAATTATGACGACCAGGGATTCTGGATTCCGGACAAGCAGATTGATGAGTTTATCCAATTTCTGTACCAGTACAACTTTACCATAGAGGAGAATACCTACTACGATGAAGAGTTGGAGCTGAATCCGGAATTCCTGGGAATTATTTTTGAACGGCTGGTCAACAAGGAAGACGGAGCCGTGTATA
>JBHJOO010000371.1:0-3514 GCA_050329675.1 Balneolaceae bacterium | reverse complement strand
GTTCTATAAATTCGATCGAGAGCTGCCGCAGTTCATCTAATCCGAGTACTTCCGACTCAACGCTTATATTCATAATCGGAGACCGATCCGGATCAAATTGAAAAATGATTGGTTCATTGGCTTCTGCAGGAAGCTGATTCCGGATACGGTCCATAGCTTCACGCACTTTCAGTTCGGTGGCCTGAATATTTATTCCCGATTTAAGCCTCAAAATGATAAAAGCGCCGCCCTGTCTCACATTTGATTCCAGTGTTTCAATACCATCCACTCCCATAATAGCCCCTTCTATCGGCTCAACTACCAGGCGAGACATATCATCCGGTGATACATTCTGATAATTAACAGATACAGCCAGAACAGGAATATTAAATGCTGGCATTAATGTTACCTTCAGGTTCATCAGTGAAAAAATGCCAAACCCTGCGACCATCAGTGAAAACATAAACACTGTCACCGGCCTTTTCAGAATTTTCTCCGTAAGTACAAATTTTCTCATTTTATTACCTCAGGATTATGCATCATTTTTAAGTGGATCTTCTTTGTGAATAAAATCAAATCCCATTTTTTCGACCGATTTGTTTACCAGGTTATACATGCATGGTACAGCAAGCAACATCAGCATCGTTGACATTGTCAGCCCGCCGATAACAGTTCGGGCCATTGGACTCCAGGTTTCGGATCCCGAGCCAATTTGCAGTGCCAGCGGCACCATAGCAAGAATCGTTGTAAATGCAGTCATCAAAATCGGGCGCAATCTCCGGCCCGCGCCATTCACAATAGCCTGATGCCGATTCTGGCCCCTGGTTTGCAATATTTTGATATAGTCTATCATCACAATACCATTGTTTACAACAATACCCGTCAGCAGTACAAGCCCAACCATAGCTGTAACACTTACTGAGGTTTGAGTTATCCAAAGCATAATCAGAACGCCGGTAAGTGCAAGCGGGATCGTAACTATGATAATTAAAGGTTCAACAAGGCTTTCAAATTGAGAAGCCATTACCATATATGTCAGGATTCCGGCAATCAGAAATGCAATCATCAAAAAGTAGAATGATTCCTGCTGGTCTTCAGCATCACCGGCTACCTCAAACCGGTAACCCTCCGGCCAGTTAATTTGAGAAAGTGAACTTCTCACTCTGTCTGAAGCTGTTTTAAGATCAATTCCATCCAGATCTGCCTCAATCTGAGCCATGCGTTCCTGGTTTACCCGGATAATACTCGAAGGGCCCGTAAAGCGTTCAATTCTGGCAAGATTTTTCAGGGGCATCCAATCCCCGTTTGGTGTCTGAATCTGGATTTCCTGCAGAGCCGTAGATTCTGCACGGTCGATCGGATCCAGTTGCACCAAAACCTGAAACTCGACACCCTGATCTACAAAAGTGGTTGCCATATCACCCTTAACTGCATTACTAACAGCCGTTGCCACCTGTGATGTCGTCATACCGTTTCTTGAAATCCGCTCCCGGTCCATATCAATCCGCAGTTCGGGACGGCCCTGATCGGCTGAGCTGAATACATTCGCTATTCCGTCTATAGCACTTACGCGATCGTACACAACGGAAGCAAGTTCATTCCTCATTACCGGATCAAAACCATAAATCTGTACAATCAGGCCCGTTTCTCCATCCGGACTTAAAGGATCTTCTCTTATTTCTCTTACATTTGCACCGGGCACAAGCTCTACAGCTCTTAAAATTTCGGTTGCTATCTTTTGCTGGCTTCGTTTTCGCTGTTCTACAGGAATCAGTTCAACTCTGATTACTCCCTGGTTTCCGCCCGGATTGTCTGCACCCTCAATTCCCGTTTTATCTCCATAATCCGAAACTATCAGCCGCAATTCTGGCACATCTCTGCGGATAATATCTTCAATACGGATAATGGTTTTTTCGAGTTCAAATATATTGACTCCGGGTTCACGCTGAACCTCAAGTGTTATAAAGTTTTCATCCACTTCCGGGAAAAATTCACCACCAAGCTGATAAAAGATGGGGAGTGACACGATGAGCAAAATAAAGGCTGATGCCACAACAAGGCCACTTCTGTGTAACAGTGTATTGAGAAGTGATTTATACCGGTTTTCAAGCGACAAAAAAGTCCGTTCGAGCACCGGCGCAACATGTTGTTTAAAAAAGTTGCCTGTTGACCTGATTATTTTGTCGCCAAGAAAGAAAATCGGATACAACGGTATCACGACCAGGAAAAGCGGGATACTCAGAAGGCGTGTCCAGACTGATTTTTTTCTCCACTTAAGTAAACGCCTGTAAAGAGAATCGGCAGATATTGAATGCTTTTGTACATTTCCATCTTCAGCCGCAAACAGGCGTGAACTCATAACCGGAATAAGAGTAAGAGCAACCAGAACAGAAACGATCAGTGCAAATGAGATGGTGAGAGCAAGATCACGGAATAGAAGCCCCGCGATTCCCGGTACAAAAAGTACAGGCAGAAATACCACCAGGGTTGTAAGTGTTGACATCATAACAGGACCTGCCACTTCCTGAGCACCAAATACGGAAGATTTAACTCCCTCTTCCCCTTCTTCCCGAAACCGGAAAATATTTTCAAGCACAACTACCGCGTTGTCAACCACAAGGCCAACAGCCAGAGTCAGGCCCGACAAAGATATGATATTCAGGCTTACATCCGCCCAGTGCATAATACTGAAAGTGGTTATAATCGACACAGGAATGGATATAGCTACAATAAGTGAGGTTCGCCCGCTTCGCAGAAAAATCAGGAGCATCAGCATGACCAGAATCACGGCCTGAATACCGGTCAGGATCAGGTTTCTAATTGACCTCTCAATAAAATCGGCCTTATTTGTAAGCACATCCAGCTGAACACCCGGCGGAAGTATTTCACGAATGTCATCCAGCGCAGCAATAACTCCCGAGGCCGCGGTAACCACATTGCTATCACTCTGTTTGTAGATGTTCAGGATAACTCCGTCATTTCCCTGAACACGCACATTTCCGATTGGCTGTGCAATTCCGTCTTCAACAGTCGCCACATCTTTAACGTACACCGGATTCCCGTCGCTGGTTGATACGATCGTATTCCGTATCTGTTCAATATTTCTGAAATCACCGATCGTACGCAACGAATAGGTTACATCTCCTTCAGAAAGTTCACCTGCGGGCACCTGGATATTCTCCTGCCTGAGCCTGTTGGCAATATCACCAATACTCAAATTGTAAGCCCTCATCTGGGCATTGCTCATCCGGATATTTATCTGCCGCTCAAAACCTCCGGCTGTTTCTGCCGATGCGACACCCTCAATACGTTCAATTCTTTGTTCAATTTGCTGCCTGGCAATTGTCCGGAGTTCACGCGGGCTTCGGACGTCTGACGTAATAGTTAAAACAACAATAGGCTCGTCATTCGGATCGTAGGTAAAAACAATCGGCTGTTCGGCATCCACCGGTATTATGCGTCGGATTTGATCAAGCCGTTTTCTTACTTCGGTTTCGGCAATAAAAAGATCGGTACCCCAATCAAAATTAAGCCT
>JBHJOO010000618.1:0-7496 GCA_050329675.1 Balneolaceae bacterium | reverse complement strand
AAGATTGGACAACTAAATATTTTTTACACAAAAGATTTATTTGAAAAACCATGGCAGCAATTATAGCAACTAGTAATACCGATACATATAGATTTCCGTAGCTTAGGTGGTTGTAATATGCGAGAATATGATTCGTGCTTTAGAGGCCGCCGGCTGGAAAGTTGCTGGTAAAAACGGAGCGGCCAGCATGATCGGCATTCCGCCTACCACCTTTAACTCCCGCATGAAATCTCTTGGTATAAAGCGCCCCTGATCTTGTCTGTCCTTACGGATTTAAGTCACGAGATTTCGTTAGTCACGAGATTTCGTTAAAAACAAGCTTACCTTGTATTACTTATAAGTAAATGATTTTATTACATCTGTTAATCTATTCTTTTATCTGGCACGGTATGTGGATACTCCGGATAAAGTGCAAAACAATATGCACATCAACCAATAACTAAAAAAAAGGTGTTCACAATGACAACTCAAAATATACTTAACGGAGTAAATGTAGACCGGCTGGTAAAAACCATCGAAACGGTTTCTGAACAGCCTGAACTCGGAAAATTCGAGTTCCGCGCAAAAAGCAAATGGATGGATGGCGGCCATTACATGACCAAAATTGACGACTTCTTTGGCGCCGGTAAAGAAGACGCTCACGAAAAACCCTTCATCTTGCACGGCGATGAGCCGGATATATTACTTGGCCAGGACAAAGGTCCGAACCCAGTAGAGTTCATTTTACATGGATTGGCAGGATGCCTGAGTACCACCTTTGTGTACTATGCAGCAGCTGAAGGGGTAAAAATAGATGCTATTGATTATACCCTGGAAGGTGACATAGACATTCGTGGACTTCTTGGAATTTCCAAAGAAGTTCGCCCGGGATATCAAAACATCCGGGTAACCTTCCATGTGAAATCAGATGCCCCAGAGAAAAAGCTCCGGGAGCTGGTAAAACTGGCACAAATGAGATCACCCGTCTTTAATACGGTTTCCGAACCGGTTCCTGTTGATGTAGGGCTGGAAGTTGCTCAACCTGTAGCCTGAATCAACATCAAGCAAATGCAAAGATCTTCCGGGATATCGATTCCGGGAGATCTTTTTTAAAAATGGTTGAAATATTGGTCAGAAGAACTTAAAAAACGCATTGAACTGTATTAACAAAGTCATAGTCCTTCAACGTTCAGATATATTTCACAATATTTTTTAATAAAAAAAGGTTCTGATCTTTGTTATGAAATCGAAGTTTTGATCTGTACACCCGACAGGATTTGAACCAGTGACCTTCCCGACATGATTGTCGGGATGCTCTAAACCAACTGAGCTAAGCGTTCCATGATAAATCTTTTGGGTCAAAATCTGCCAGCCAGATCATATATTTGCGGCTTTTCTTTGATTTTATTTCTGTTTCCCGACGGAACGCTTCAGATCTTGTTTTAAAAGATTCCACATGCACCAGCAGCCAGGGCACTCCAGCTTTGGTAGCTTTACTGCGTCCCTGATTGTGTCGAATAAATCTATCTCCGATATCATCAGTCTGCCCGGTATAAAACCGATCGATCGATTTGCTATATAAAATGTAGACATAGTACATAAACTTATCCCAATTAATGAACATAAAAAAAGGACAACCCTCACATAAGAGAATTGTCCTTCCTGTAAAAGTGGGCGCTACTGGATTCGAACCAGTGACCCCCTGCTTGTAAGGCAGATGCTCTAAACCAACTGAGCTAAGCGCCCTGAAATATCAATAAAAAACATTAGAATCAGTGACCCTCCCGACATGATTGTCGGGATGCTCTAAACCAACTGAGCTAAGCGCCCTGTTATTCACAGATCATAAATATAAGGAGCTTTATAATACGGGCAAAATAAATTCAGGCGAATACTAATTATTATATCCTGTTTTATCTTTTCCTTTTTGATATACAACATCAAGTAACAGTGCTGCCGTCCAGGAAAAATCCCTGGACCCATAGCCCTTTCCTGTATCCGGGTCAAAGTATTCGTAGAAGCCGCTCATAGCAGGCAGCCGGATTATTGACTCCATAATTTTATCAGCGTATAAATTATACCCGTATTTTGACAGGCCCAAACATAACATCCAGTTCAGGTTAATCCAGATTGGCCCGCGCCAGTATTTGCTTGAGGAGTATTCCGGGCTGCTTCTGTCAAAGGTTGTGGCGGCAAAGCAACTATCATCAAGGCGGCAAAAGCAATGGGTATTCAGATAATTAAAAAGATGCTCTGCTTTTGAACTGTCCGGAATACCTGCATACAGGGGTAAAAATCCTGCCAGAACCTTTTCATGAATTTGCTTGTTTCCGGTCAGTTCAAAATCTACATAAATCAATTTATCTTTATCCCAAAGTTTACGATTAATGGAATCGGCTGTTTTCTCCGCCAGTAATTGCCATGGGCGCGGATCTTTTCCAATTCTTTTGGCGATTTCAGCCAAATCCTTTGTTGCCTGGCACAAAATAGTATTAAAAAGCACATCCTGAACTAAAAAAGGACAACCGTTATTTCGAATTTTTTCTTCGTTGTATGAACACTTTCTAAACAAATCGACAAGGTAAACATAGCGGTCATAATCCAGATCGGTTGGCCTTTCAGCAGCATCTACATGCGACAAATCTTTTCTCTCATAAGGGGGAATATCATTCCGGGATAGTTTTATATTGTTCAACACGGGATCCCAAACCGGTGAGTTATCTTGTCCCGACTCCCACGGGTGACGTATATAGGCCAAGCCCTCCTTATCAGGGTCTCGCTCCTTGTATAAATAGTTATGCCATTTCACCAGATTTTCAAATACACTATTAGCAAAATCCAGAGCTTCGTTCGTGTTATCCATTTGATCCATGATATAAAGAACAGCTGTAGAATGCACCGGAGGCTGACATATTCCGCTACACTTCAGATTTTTTGAAGCATCCGGCGAACAATCTACCTTCCAAAAATCAGGGCCGGGAAAATAGTGGCCATTTAATTCACTTTCATCAAAAACGATATGGGGAATCATACCGTTTTTCCATTGTGCATGAAATAAGCGATCGAGTTCTTTCATTGCTTTCCTTCTGTCGTAGTGAGCATATCCAATAGCAATAAAGCAGGAATCCCACGACCATTGATGGGGATAGAGGTTTGCGGTTGGTTTTGTAAAAGAACCTGTCCAGTTTTTTTCAAGAACTTTTTTGGCCGATTCTGTTACTTCATTTGGAAAATTTATTTCCGTTTCATTCATATAAACCAATCAAATTGAATTAAAAGCATAGTAATGCATTTTCATAAAAAATGAGAATACGATGGACATCGTTCAATTGAGAATAAACACTGTAAATATTACCATCAAATAACTTACCAATTTGTTTTTAAGATATCACCCATTCATTACAATAAAATGATATCTGCCTGCTTTAAGTCTGTTTTTCTGTATTTCGTTCTCACTTTCCCCCCGTTTGATTTCCGATTTCTAAACGAGCCCCTAATATGCAGCATTACTACAACACTAACTTTTCTCAAAAACATCAGGTGATGTGGTTAGTCCAAGCTGTTCTTTCGCCCGTTTCAACCCCTCTCCGGCTTTTATTGTCCAGTCATCCGGGATATGCCGCCGAACCATCAAAACAGAACAAGGGGCCTGGTCGGCAACTACATCGGGTATAGTTCCGAATAGTACATTTTTAATACTCCACTCATGAGAAGCTCCAATGATTACCAGGTCATGGTTAACTCTGTCAAATTCATCCGAAATCCCCCGGCTCACTTCCTTAGCTTCACGTATCTCAATATCCACCTTGTCAAAATCTTTAATAATGTATTTGATTGATTTCAATAGTGATTCTTTTTCTTCATCTGCTGAAACGCCCTCTCTCACAAGGCGAAGTATTTTGAGAGATGCATTATTTGATCTTGCAATACGGACTCCCAGTTCCAGGCCAAGTTGTGCATGCAAGCCGCCTCCCCAGGGTATAAGCACCGAATTAATGTCTTTTAATCCCCTGTTTTTAAAAATTCCCAGGTCTGCTTTAAGATCTTTTATAATTTTTTGAACCGGTGTATTGATAATTCTTCCAAGGCTGAAGCCGCCCTGCCAGCCCATAAGTAAAAAATCGGCCTTTCTCTCTTCTGTTTCGGAAATGAGTGCACCGAAAACATCATGAGCAGCTTCAGATACAGATTCAAATTCAGTTTTTAAAAGAACCTTATTCCGCCGCCTTGAAGTATCCTTTATCTTTTCCGAAATCTTGTCAATATTTTTCTGAATGGAAGGGCGTTTTTCCAGCTTATCCCGAATGAGTGATATGGGTGTTTGAAGCGGCACATGTACGATACTCAGGCCTGTTACTTTTCCGCCTTCTTCTTTCCCGGTTGCAATAAATTGAGCCAGTTTCAGCAAATTACTTTCAGATTCAGGATTGGCAAGAGCAGTTACAACATATCTTTTGTTATCAGGATCAAGCTCTCTTATGATCCCCATTTCTCTTTCTGCTTTTTCACGTTCACGTTTTTCTGCCGGAAGAAAGAATGAGTTCATTCCATGTTTATTCCACTGTTCCTTAAAATTTGGAATCGCATGCTCAATAGATACACGGCTTTTACCCCAAACTAAATACCAAAGAAGGCTGGCAATAATTAATACGACAACTGCAATCTGGGCAAACGGGCCTGAATAGATAATAATAGCCAGACATCCAATTGAAGCAAGAACCTGTGCAAATGGGTTGCCAGGTGTTCGGTAACTCGGCCTGTACCAGTCAGGGGCAGCAGCCCTCAGAACCACACATCCGATATTTAAAGCTGCGTAACTGTAGAGCTGCAGAACACTGGCGATTTTAGCCAGATCTTCCAGGCTGTCGATTAATAAGAATAAAAGGGCCAGAATCCCGGTAAGTGCAATGGCGCGATAAGGGGTAAGCAGTTTTTTATGGATTAAGCTGAGCCAGTTGGGAACCATCCGGTCTCTTGCCATAGCCAGGTTTATCCGTGATGAGGCCATAATACTCGCATTGGCGGATGAGAGCGTTGCTAACAAACCCGCGAAAATAATAGCCAGGCCTCCAAAACCTCCAAGCATTTGTCTCGCTGCTGTAGTGAGCGGATCACGTACTTCCACGATAGTGGATTGTGTGAAAATTCCACCAATTACAAGCAAAATGACCATGTATAGCACAGTGACTAAAGCAACGGAGCCAATAAGGGCTCTTGGAAGATTTTTATCGGGATCTTTAATTTCTTCTGCTACTGCAGCAATTTTAACAAATCCAAGAAATGAGACGAATACAAGAGCTGTGGTGCCCAAAATTGGCTCTGTACCAAATGGGAAAAAAGGATCAAAGTTTTCGGGATTTATATGAAATACCCCGATAATACTGAATCCGCCCAAAATAGCGAATAGTGTGAGTACAACAATGACCTGAACCCGTCCTGACTCTTTTGCTCCGATAATGTTTAATATTACCAGCAGCAGGCCTCCGGCAAAAGCCCCCCAAAAAGCTGTCACAGGTAAAAATTGAGACAGATATTCACCAAGCCCAAATAAATAAAAGGCAATTGCAAAGGTAAGGCTCAGCCAGATGCCAACTCCTGAGATAGCACCGAAAACAGGCCCGAGAGAACGGGATACGAAAAAATAGTCGCCGCCTGAAGTTGGCATGCCTGTTGCCAATTCGGCCGCACTGGAGGCTGTAATGATACAAATCAGGCCTGAGATCAAATATGCAAAGATAGCCGCAGGGCCTGTAAGCTCAAGCGCAACTCCGGCAAGTAAAAAGATCCCCGCTCCAATCATGGTACCTGCCCCGATTGTAAGAGCATCCCAAAACCCGAGTTCCCGTCTCATTTCACTCATAGAGAATCGATTTAATTTAGATAGTAATCTTCAGCAAAAGAAAGTACAAATTCAAAATCAAAAATATACAAAATTGCGAAGCCGGATTTTTAATTGGATTACATACTGATTTTCAATGTTTTTACAATTTTTCTGAAACAATAGAGTGTCATTTTTGTTTGTAATAGTAGATCGTTAATTATTAATTAAATACATCAGATCATGTTTAACTATAAGAGAAGTTATTTTTTAAGTGGAATTCTAACCCTTCTGTTTGCACTCTTTATGGGAATATCCGATATCAGTGCCCAGGATGGAAATGTTGTGGATGTTGTAAAGCAGAGCAGTGAGCACACCATTTTTGCCCAGCTGATTGAAACAGCCCAGGTAGAAGACATTCTGAAACAGGAGGGCCCTTATACTGTGATTGCTCCTACAGATGAGGCTTTCGAAGCACTTGGAGAAACTTTTGAACAAATAAAAAATGATCCACAACAGATACAAACTGTTGTTATAAATCATCTGTTCCAGGGCCAAGTTTCTGCAGAAGAAGTGGGTCCTGCTACTGGTGCTGAGATAATAGATGGAGATATACCTGCATCGAATGGAGTTGTCCACTCCAGTAAAACGGTTCTTGCAGGCAATTAGTTATTCTTATTTTTCAATTATCAAAGCCGGGATTTAACAGTTCCGGCTTTTCTTATGGGGTAAATTTTATCATTTAAAATTTGTTCTTGACTCTGTACCATACTACAACCCTTATATTACCGGTGAATTAGAATCATAATTAAAAGAACGGAGGTAATATGCCGTTAAAGAAAGGAGAAATTTACCGCTGTACCGACAAGAATTGCGGGTGTGAGGTAACCGTTACCAAAAGTGCACCGGCTTCATGCGGCGGGACACAAAACCCGACTTGCTGTTGCGGAAAAACCATGGAAAAAGCCAATTAACTTAAATTTTGAATACCAATACCTATAAAATCGGTAAAACGGCCGAGCTTGCCGGTGTGAACAGGGAGACTGTCCGTTATTATGAACGGATTAAGATGATTTCCCCGCCGGCAAGGCGACGGTCGGGCTATCGTGAATTTTCACAAATCCATATCGATCAGATCCGCTTTATCAAGCGGGCCCAGGATCTGGGTTTTACGCTTTCTGAAATCAGGGAGTTGCTGAGTCTGCAAATGGATGAGAATACTACCTGCTCTGAAATCAAACGGGAGGCTGAAGAAAAATACAGGAATGTAGTCAATAAAATTGAAGATTTGACCAAAATCAAAAACAGGCTGCTTAACCTGATAGATTCCTGTTCGGGTGAAGGCTCGACGGGAGATTGCCCTATCCTTGAAGCTCTTGAAGAAAAAAATTAAGCAAATTTGTTTCGATTTGTATCAGCCTTGGTGACGTGTCAATTGTGTAATACAAATATTGTATTTAAGAATTTTCTTAAATAATTATTTTAATTATATTCCGTTTAATAAATGAATAAACGTCATGATTATGATGAAAGAAACCTGTACCCGTGAAGTAGCCGATTTGGAACAAATTAATCGATGTATCTCACTGCTGGAAGAAGTGGATGGCTCCATCCACAGGTATTCCGAAATTCTGAAACTCACTGCCAATGATGTGAGATTGAAAATACTCTTCCTGCTAAGTCGCGAAGAGTCACTTTG
>JBHJOO010000038.1:0-3543 GCA_050329675.1 Balneolaceae bacterium | reverse complement strand
ATTTGTATCAAGGCTGGTATGGGAAAAGAACTTAAAAATGTTTGCCGATGTACTTGTTAAGTTGCAGACTGAATATGCCAATGTAAAAGCCCTTGTGGTAGGTAGCGGCCCTGCAGGTGATGAATTTAAAAAGCTATTGCCAAATGCAATTATGCCGGGATTTTTAATGGGTGAAGAGTTGGCTACAGCCTATGCAAGCGGTGATATTTTCTTTTTCCCTTCGGATACAGAAACCTTTGGCAGCGTCACCCTCGAAGCTATGGCCTGCGGGTTGCCATGTGTTGTTGCTGATGCTGCTGGCAGCAAGTCATTGGTAGAAAATAATGTTAATGGATTTCGGGCTAAAGCTGATGACTTTGAAACATTCTTAAAAAGTATTGATAAATTAATCAGGGAACCTGATTTAAGAAGCCGCATGGGAGACAAATCGCTTGAAAAAGCAAAAGAATATAGCTGGGATAATATAAATCATATATTATTAGCTTCTTATAGTAAGATTCTTGAATTTTCTGATCAGTGAAAATTTTATACATATCGCATTCCCACCCCCCGGAGGAGGAGCCACTTAATAATATTGGTGGTATGCAAAATGTAAGTATTCAATTGGTGGAATCATTAAAAGAAAGAGATGATATTGAATTAATTACAATTATCAATGAAACATATCACAGTCGCTATGTAGCTTTCAGGATTTTTTTCTATCTGCTTAAGCTGTTATGGCTAATCCCCCTCTACATCCTGAAACATAAGCCGGATATTATTCTGTTCTCATCTATGGTAACAGCCGCAACACTGCCAATGGTAGCATTTAAATCAAGAGTTAGAAGAATTTCTATAACTCATGGTCAGGATGTAACCCTGTCCAATTCACTTTTTCAATGGTATATAAAATTTGTTTTTAAAAAACTTGACGGAGTAATATCCGTTTCTGAAGCAACTAAAAAAGCATGTATAGCAAGAGGTATGGATCCTGGCAAAGGGGTGATATTGCCAAACGGTTTTGGTTTTAGCGAAGCAACTGATTTTCCTGATAAAATGAACGCCAGGAAATTATTTACTGAGAAATTCGGTATAGATTTGAAAAATAAAATCATGCTATTGACTGTTGGGCGGCATGTAAAACGGAAAGGGCATGTTTGGTTTATTGAAAATGTATTTTCAAAAATTAATTCGGATGTTGTTTATGTTATAATAGGGGAAGGCCCTGAAACCGAAAACATTGAAAATGTTGTCAATAAAAAAAAATATTCTGAAAAAATTTATCTTTTGGGAAGGCAGGCTGAAGAAATTCTCAAATGTGCTTATGCAGCAGCTGATCTGTTTATAATGCCCAATATTCCTGTTGAGGGTGATATGGAAGGATTTGGTATCGTCTTGCTTGAGGCAAATATTGCAGGTGTGCCTGCTATTGCCACTGATCTCGAAGGGATAAAAGATGTCATAATTCAGGGTGTAAACGGATATCGTGTTCCTCCTGAAGAACCTGGCAGTTTTGCAAACCAGATTAACAGGATTTTAAGTAATGGTGAATTAGAAAAAATTTCAAAAACTTCAAGAGATTTCGTCAAGGACAGATATAATTGGAATGCAGTTGCAGACAGGTACGTTAGGTATTTTAAAAACATATTAAACAAGTAACTTGCTAAAAGGCAAATCTATAATTTGATAGAATCTGAATACTGCCTATATTTAGCTGATAATCCAAATTACAAGCATTTCGCGATGGGCGAATCAAAAGCCGAGATTAAACAAGCAGATATTTTTACAAAAGCCTTTGAGTTCACAAAGGCAGATGAGGTAAAAGAAGCAGGCCTTTATCCCTACTTTAAACCACTTCAGGCTACTGACGGAACTACGGTACAAATTGAAGGCCGGGATGTTATTATGGCCGGATCAAATAACTATCTGGGATTAACGAACGATCCGAGAACTATTGAAGCTGCACAAAAAGTTATTAAAACTTATGGCACTGGCTGTACCGGTTCAAGATATTTAAATGGTACCCTTGACCTGCATATTGAACTTGAAGAAAAGCTTGCTCAGTTCATGAGAAAAGAGTCTTGTGTTCTCTTCAGTACAGGTTATCAAACAAATGAAGGGAGTATTCAGACAATTGCAGGAAGAAATGACATCATCTTTTCTGATAAAGATAATCATGCTTGTATAGTAGTTGGCACACAGGTATCGAATGCGAAAACAGTGCGCTTTAAACATAACGATATGGCGCATCTTCGTAAGCTTCTTGAAAATGCAGATCCGGCAGCAGGAAAGATAATAATCAGTGACGGAGTATTTTCAATGTCCGGAACTATTGCCAAAATTCCACAACTGCTTGCGTTATCAAAAGAATTTGATGCACGGCTTTACCTGGATGATGCACATGCCATTGGAGTAATCGGTGAAGGTGGAAGAGGATCTGCTTCCGTATTTGGATTACTTGACGAAGTTGACCTTGTTACGGGTACTTTTTCTAAATCTTTTGCTTCTCTCGGTGGATTTATAGTTGGCGAAAGGCCCGTAATCGAATACATACGGCACAATTCACCGGCACATATTTTTAGTGCAAGTATGCCACCTGCCAACGTAGCAACAGTTCTGAAAGCACTTGAAATTTTACAGGAAGAGCCATGGAGGCTCGAGCGGCTTGAAGAAATTTCCAATTACATGAGAAGTGAACTTAAAAAGCTTGGATTCAATGTCTGGACAAGTCAAACCCCGATTATACCTGTAGTTATTGGTGGCATGAATGAGTGTTTCGGATTCTGGAAAGATTTATTCGAAGAAGGTGTATATGTTAATGCAGTAGTGCCGCCCGGTGTTCCGCCAGGACAGTCTCTGGTTCGCACCAGCTACATGGCAACCCACACAGATCAACAACTCGACCTTATTCTGAATGCATTTCGGAAGGTTGGAATCAAACATGGTATTATTGATAAAAATGGGAAATCACTAACTGATATGTAATTTCAATGTCAGCCCCGAATACGGATGGAGTAACATTTCAGACCACAAAATCTGAGAAAAAAGAATTTATCGAGTTTCCATATCAACACAATTCGGTTGACGAATTTTGGGTGCCGCCACTTAAGTCAGAACAAAAAAAGCTTCTTGACACAAATAAAAATCCTTTCTTTCAGGAAGCAGACATCGCATTGTTTATAGCTACACACAATGATAAAATGGCAGGGCGAATCGCGGCAATAATCGATCATCGCTATAATGAATATCACAAATCTAAAACTGGGTTTTTTGGATTTTTCGAAGTAATTAATAATCAGAATACTGCGAATTTACTGTTTCGTGTGGCTGAAGACTGGCTTAAAGCGAGGGATATGAAAACTGTACTTGGCCCGGTTAACCCTTCCATGATGGATGAAATTGGAATTCTTGTAGAAGGCTTTGATAAATATCCGGCTATAATGATGCCCTATCATAAACCGTACTATGATAAAATAATTAAAAATGCCGGTTATGAGAAAGCCGTTGATCTTTTCAATTACTTTGTATCACAAGAAACGGTCCAAAAAGACCGGGTAAATCGTG
>JBHJOO010000505.1:0-6444 GCA_050329675.1 Balneolaceae bacterium | reverse complement strand
TCAGCAGCTGAGCAATCTCAGAGAGGTTATAAAATCGGCTTCTGACACAACATTTTCTACTGATGCAAGAATATTTTCAATTGGAAATGAATTTGAAAGAGGAACTGAAGCTGTAGAGTTTAAGAATATTCGCTCTTTCGAAATGTTATCGACGAATGAAATTATATCATCAAGTATGCTATCGGGTTCCCCGCAATTTCCAACTCCATTTCCTGTGAAGGGTACACTTTCACAAACTTTTTCTGCCGAAGCGGGGCATTATGGAATTGATATTGCGGCCAGGCCGGGTACAATTTTTACGGCACTTGCCGATGGAGCCGTAATAAATGCTGTCTGGACGGTGAATTTCGGATATGTTATTTATTTGCAGCATCCGCAAGGCCTTGTAAGTGTTTACAAGCATGGCGCCAGTATAAACAAAAAAGAAGGAGACATTGTCCTTAAAGGCGATTTACTCGGAACGATAGGTGACAAAGGGGTTCTGAGCTCAGGATCTCATCTTCATCTTGAAATCTGGAAGGATGGTGTCCCGCAAGATCCATTAATGTACTTAACCAAATAATTCTATGTTTAATAATAATAAAGAGGTAAACAATGTGAATGGAACGTCTCCACAATCCCCTTCATTAAATATGATTAGTGAGGGAACCAGGCTGAAAGGAAGTATTCAATCCCAAAACGATATCCGACTATCCGGAAAAATGGAGGGGGAAATTTCTTCCAAGGGCAAACTGATCATTACTTCAACGGGTATTATTCAGGGAAATGCAAAAGTTACCGATGCTGATATATCCGGCCATATTAATGGAGAAATACATGTGATCAACAAATTAATTCTCCGTAAATCAGCAAAAATTGATGGTAATATTTTTACTAAAACATTGATTGTTGAAGAAGGGGCACAAATTAATGGAGATTGCAATATGGGTGCTGAACAACCATCCAAAGGCATTGTATCGGAGGAATCCACCAAGGATAAAAATAAAATTAAAGCCTGACTTTGTTACGTGATCCCGCTTTTAAAAAGTACCTGAAATATCTTTCGCTGGGTGTTGAGATTGCAGTGGGCCTTTGCGTTCCAATTTTAGCGGGATTATGGCTGGATGATAAACTGAATACGAAACCATGGCTGCTAATTACCGGCGTTCTTTTTGGCATAAGTATTTTATTAATCATTATTCTCAGAGTTGTAAAAGAAACCGGTGAATCCGATTGATGGGTAACATTTCTGAAGCTTCAGATAAAAAAATCAGGCTTTCCGTATGTATAGTATTCGTATTATTTCTGATTCATATAATTTTATTGCCATCAGAATATAAAACAGGAGTGGCAGCCGGCTATTTTTTAGGTCTGTTTTCGGTCTTTGCTCATTTTATTTTTTTCCGCTCATCCAAAAAATATGAAGATCAGTCATTTGCGAGGTATTACTACATAGGTTTGTTTATTCGTTTTTTACTTGTGTGCCTCATATTTCTGCTTCTCTTAATATTCACAAAAATTAATGAAATTGGGTTTACTCTTAGCTTTATTATTTCTTATCTTTTCCATTCTGTAATGGAAATTATTTTTATAAATAAACAGCTAACAGTAAAAAAAGAGAACCGATAAATACAGGCAATGATTCAATCTCTGTGCAGGGCTGCGGTCACAACTTTAATCTTATTGCTTTCCCTTCCTGGTTTGACAACGGCTGCTGATAGCGTTGATAATGATGAAAAGAAAATTATCGATGTGATGGGTAAAATTTCTGATCATGATTATCTTGAAGTTCTTGGAGCGAAGATATACCTGCCACGGATACTTTTTGTTGACAGCTTTTTCCCACACGTTTACGGCACAACAGCGAAAGCCATAGAATCCGGTGATTTTGTAAAACAGAATGGCGGTTTGGTAAGATCTGACGGAGCCCCTGTACGTCTTGACATGTCTGTCACCTCTCATTTGATGTACGTATGGTTCGGCATTATTTTAAGTTTTCTTATAACCTTTTGGGCCGCCTCAAAATACAAAAAAGGAATAGGCCTCAGAACTGAACCGAAGGGAGCCGGTTTAAATATTTTTGAAATCATTTTCATATTTGTAAGAGATGATATTGCAAAAGAATATATCCCCGGTGATAAATACAAAAAATATGTTCCCTACCTGTTTGCCGTATTTATGTCTATTTCATTTATGAATTTATTTGGATTGCTGCCCTGGGGCGTATCAGCTACGGCTGATTTAACAGTAACAGCTACACTGGCCGCAATTACATTTTTGATAACTCAGTTTAGCGGAACAAAAGATCACTGGAGGCACGTATTTGTATTTCCCGGAGTACACCCTCTTGTACGTTTTATTTTAACTCCGGTTGAAATACTGGGTTTATTTACAAAACCGTTTGCACTGGCTATTCGTCTTTTTGCCAACATGTTATCCGGCAAAATAATGATTATAAGTATTCTTGGCCTGATATTCATTTTTACAGATCTTTTTGGTGCAACAATCGGATTAGGCTCCAGTGTATTTTGGGTTGGCTTAACCGCCCTTTTGTATATTTTAAAAGCATTTATTGCTTTATTACAGGCTTACATATTTACTCTCTTATCGGGAGTGTTTATAGGAATGGCTGCAGAAGAACATGATCATGCTCATGATACAGCGGTTGCACATGAAAAAGCCGTTAACATTTAACTAATAATAATCGAAACATAAATAACAGGAAATAACCATGGAATTAGGTTTATTAGCTGCCGGCATCGGAGCCGGAATAATTGCAATTGGTGCCGGTATCGGTATTGGAATGATTGGTAAGGGTGCAACTGAAAGTATAGCACGCCAGCCTGAAGCTTCCGGCGATATCAGAGGTGCTATGATCCTTACAGCTGCTTTTATTGAAGGTGTTGCACTGATTGGCGCTATCGTATGTCTGCTTCTCGTTGTTCTTTAATTTTTAAAGGTCAGAGGAGTATAACATGTATTTTTTAGCAGGTGGTGGGGGAATTCTTTCCTTTGAAAGCGGATTCGCTATTTGGGTTGCCATCTCGATGGCCATATTTTTATACTTGATGTATAAATATGCTGTGCCCCCAATTATGAATGCGCTCGACGAGAGGGAAAAAAGAATAAAAGAATCGCTCGAATCAGCAGAAAAAGCTCTTGAAAAAGCCGAAGCAGTAGCAAAAGATAATGAAAAGGCTTTGCGTGATGCTGAAATACAAGCTCAGAATATAAGAAAGCAGGCTCTGGCTGATGCAGAGCTTCTTCGGTCGGAACGGATTGAAAAAGCTAAAGAAGAAGCTGCTAAAATTCTTACGGATGCGCGCGAAACCATTCAGCAGGAAAAGAAACGCGCTTTAACTGAATTGAGAAATGAGGTCGCTGACTTAGCTGTTAAGTCAGCATCCATCATTCTTGACTCAGAACTGGATAAAGAAAAAAATAAAAAGCTTGTTAATAACTTCATTACCAATCTGCACAGGAATTAAAACCGGATATGAGTTCAAAAACAGCAAGTCGTTACGCGAAAGCATTGCTTGAACATGCAGTTGAAAAGAATGTTTTGGAAAATGTTTTTGAAGATATCGTTTTTATCAAAAATACTTTTGATGACTCGGCTGAACTGATTCGGTTTTTTAAGAATCCAATTATAAAAAAGCAGCATAAAAATGATGTGTTGGAAACTCTTTTTAAAGATAAAATCAGCAAGGATACCTATCGTTTAATATCGCTTGTTATTAAAAACAACCGGGATGAAATCCTTCCGGAAATAACAATATCATTTGTTGAATTATACAATGAATATTCCGGTATCCTGAACATTGATGTTTATACAGCTGAACCTTTAAGCAGTGTGCAGAAAAGTAATCTTGTTGATTCACTTAACAAGCTTACGGGTAAATCAGTTACATTAAGTGAAAAGGAAAACCCGGAATTATTGGGCGGTCTTGCAGTTCGGATCGATGATACAGTGATCGATGGAACTGTGAAACACAAAATCGAACAGTTAAAAAATTTATTTTCAGAAACGACTGTATAACAAATTTAAAAATCTTAGAATTATCGCATAATGAGCCAAGTTAGACCTGATGAAGTATCAGCCATTTTACGCAAACAGTTGTCGGGATTTGATAACGAAGCAGATATTTATGATATCGGAACCATTCTTGAAGTAGGTGATGGTATTGCCCGTGTTCACGGTTTATCAAAAGTACAAGCCGGGGAACTTGTAGAACTGCCTGATTCTTTAGATCCCGATGGCAATCCTGTTCGCGGGATGGTATTAAACCTTGAAGAAGATAATGTTGGTATTGTACTGTTTGGATCACCAAATTCAGTTGAAGAGGGCCACCCGGTTAAAAGAACTAAAAAGATTGCATCCATTGAAGCAGGTGATGGCTTGCTTGGCCGTGTGGTTGACCCGCTTGGGCGCCCGATTGACGGGAAAGGTGCAGTAACAGGAAAAACCCTGACTTTACCACTCGAACGGAAGGCACCGGGCGTTATTTATCGTGAACCTGTAAGCGAGCCTCTTCAAACGGGTATTAAAGCGATTGATGCACTGATACCCATTGGAAGAGGGCAGCGGGAACTGATCATCGGTGACCGGCAGACAGGTAAAAGTGCTGTTGTTGTTGATACAATTATCAATCAAAAACAGACTCAGGATACCGATAAACCGGTTTTTTGTATATATGTGGCGGTAGGGCAAAAAGGATCAACGGTAGCGGGAATTGTAAATAAGCTGAATGAGTATGACGCAATGGATTATACGGTGGTCGTGTCAGCTCCTGCGAGTAGTTCAGCGCCGCTTCGGTATATTGCTCCTTTTGCCGGCGCAGCCATTGGTGAATATTTCAGGGATACGGGCCGCCACGCTCTTGTAATTTATGATGATCTCTCCAAACAGGCCGTAGCTTATCGTGAACTGTCACTTCTTTTGAAGCGTCCGCCGGGCCGTGAAGCCTATCCGGGTGATGTTTTTTATTTGCACAGCCGGCTGTTGGAACGGGCAGCAAAAATCATCAATAATGATAAAGTTGCCTCACAGATGAATAATATTCCGGAACCCCTCAAACCCAGTGTGAAGGGAGGAGGATCATTAACTGCATTACCGGTAATTGAAACACAGGCAGGCGATGTTTCAGCCTATATCCCGACAAATGTAATTTCAATAACTGACGGGCAGATATTTTTGGATACAGATCTGTTCAATGCCGGTGTGAGGCCGGCCATTGATGTTGGTATTTCTGTTTCCCGGGTTGGTGGTGCGGCTCAGGTAAAATCAATGAAAAAATTGTCGGGTACGTTAAAGCTTGACCTTGCGCAGTACCGGGAACTTGAAGCCTTTGCAAAATTTGGCTCTGATCTTGATGCGGCTACGCAACGTCAAATTAAAAGAGGCGAGCGTACCGTTGAATTGATGAAACAGGGTGAATATCAGCCCCTTCCTGTTCAAAATCAAATTGAATTGCTCAAGATAAATAATGAAGGTATTCTCGATAAACTTACGGTGGAAATGATACATGAATTTGAAGAAAACTTTCTTGAAACGGTATCTGCCAAATTCAGTAATGAGATGGAAAATCTGGGCAAAACAGGTGTACTTGATGACGAGTTAGGCAAAGAGCTGATAAAAACAGCCAATATCATTGTCGATCAATTACTTTCAACTGCAGAACAAGTGGAAGCTTAAAGACCTATGGCAAACCTTCGTGATATACGAAACCGGATTTCTTCCATAAACAATACTCAGCAAATAACCAGAGCAATGAAAATGGTTGCAGCTGCTAAACTGAGAAAAGCGCAGGACAAAATTATACAGACGCGGCCATATGCAAATAGTTTGACTGCAATTGTAGCCAAGCTGGCAGCGAATGCCGCCGGAGAACAGCAACTGTTGAGAGAACCGGAAACAGATGAACGGTATCTTTTTCTTGTAATTGGTTCTGATAAAGGCCTTTGCGGTGCATTCAACAATAATCTGTTCAAGGATGTTGAAACCCATCTGAAAAATAGATTCGCGGTATTTTTAAAAGAGGGAAATATCGATATCATTACCATTGGGCGAAAGGCAGATGCTTACTTTAAAAAAAGAAAATATCGGGTTGTGGAATCACACCCTGGCTTTTTTGACGATCTGAATTTCGAATCCACAAAAGAAATTGTCCAAAAAGCTACCGGATCATTTGTAAATGGTACCTATGATGGAGTATTTATCGCCTATAATGAATTTAAAACGGTTATAACCCAAAATAGAATTATAGAAAAAATACTACCGATTGATCCAAAGCTATTGTCAGATGAAGAGGATGAAGTTAACAGGCATATTGATTATATTTATGAGCCTGATGCAAACTCAATCCTTGGTGATATTCTGCCGAAACATTTGAATATTCAGGTATGGAAAGCCGTTCTTGAATCAAATGCATCGGAACAAGGTGCACGGATGGCAGCCATGGATAA
>JBHJOO010000099.1:0-2237 GCA_050329675.1 Balneolaceae bacterium | reverse complement strand
GGTTGGGAATAAGACCTGTCAGCATGCGCGGCGCTTTTCCGCGCTTCTGACAGCGTCGGGGCCAGGGGCGTTGAGTTCGTGCAGCCCCCAGTTGATTCCCCACCCAAGCTCTCAACGCTGACAGATCCGGTTGGTGCTGTCAGGTTGGGAATAAGACCTGTCAGCATGCGCGGCGCCTTTCCGCGCTTCTGACAGCGTCGGGGCCAGGGGCTATGAGTTCGGGCAGCCAGTGGTTGATTCCCTGTTTGAACCTTATATTTGAGAAGGCTGTTAACGCAAAAAATTCCGAACATTAATTTCAAAATTGGATATTAATATGACAAACCAGGATGTCGCCGATAAATTACGTGAAGTATATAACCTGATGCAGCTTGCCGGTGAAAACCGGTTTCGTGCCATTGCATTCGACCGGGCAGCTCAAACCATCGAAGGGCTGAATGAAGACATTAACCATTATATCAAAAATAATACCCTGACCGACATCAAAGGTATTGGCAAATCGATCGCAGAAGACATTAAAGCATTTGCAGAAACAGGAACCATGCCGGTTCTGGAGAGCCTTAAAAAGCGTGTTCCCAAAGGATTGATTCAATGGCTTGACATCTCCGGCCTCGGGCCTAAAAATATTGTAAAAATTCATCGGGAGCTAAACATTACAGAAATTGATGAGTTGAAACAGGCCTGCCAAAGCGGTGCAGTTGCAGATTTGCCCGGCCTTGGAGAAAAATCAGCAAAAAAAATCCTCCGGTCTATCGAGTGGATGGAACAGTTTGGCGAGCGGTGCCGCCTGGACCAGGCACTTGAAATTGCAGATCCCATGTATCGCTATCTCAGGGAATTACCCGGTGTTCAACAGATTGAAGTTGCCGGTTCGCTTCGCCGCCGGATGGAGACTATCGGTGATGTGGATATCCTGATCGCCGCCGGTGAAAGTGATACAGAATCAATTTTTGATGCCTTCACAGGCCATAGCATTGTTACGGAGGTTCTTGGACGCGGACCTACAAAAAGCTCCATACGTACGGAAGAAGGGCGTCAGGTCGATTTGAGAATCGTATCATTGAAACAGTTCCCCGCAGCACTGATGTATTTCACCGGCAGTAAGGAACATAATGTAGGGCTTCGCCAGCGTGCAAGAGATCGCAATATGGCGCTGAATGAATACGGCCTCTTTAAACTGGATCACGACGGTAATACAGATTTTGATACACCGGTTGAATTCAAAAGCGAGGCAGATATCTATCAAAAACTGGGGCTAAATTATATTCCGCCCGAACATCGCGAAGACAGAGGTGAATTTGAATTTTACGAAAATCATAAAGAAATGCCTCTCATTGAAGACTCTGATATTCGCGGGGTTCTGCACGCTCACAGTACATGGAGCGACGGCAAACACACTATAAAGCAGATGGCTGATGCATGTATTGAACGAGGTTATGAATATCTCGGAATTACCGATCACTCCAAAACGGCGGCCTATGCAGGCGGCCTCCCGGTTGATGAAGTAAAACAACAATGGGATGAAATTGATAAGCTGAATGAGGAATATGCTAAAAAAAGTTTCCGGATTTTTAAAGGAATTGAATCGGATATTCTGATTGACGGTTCTCTCGATTATCCTGATGATATTCTCGATGGATTTGATTTCGTGATAGCCAGTGTTCATTCAGGACTTGAGATGCCGTTCGAAAAGATGATGGATAGATTCAAACGGGCTATGGAGCATCCGGCTACAAGAATTGTGGGGCATCCGACCGGCCGCCTGCTTCTGCGCCGTGATGAAAGCAAAATAGATATGAATCAACTGATTGAATGGGCTGCCGGACATAACACAGCTATTGAAATAAATGCCAATCCCTGGCGGCTGGATCTTGACTGGCGCCATGGAAACAAAGCGAAAGAGGCCGGTTTGCTTACATCCATCAATCCCGATGCACATACTATCGACGGTATAGATGATATCCGACATGGTGTAATGATTGCGCGGAAAGCCAAATTCGAAAAAGAACGTGTTCTCTGCACATGGAGTGCCGAAAAAGTAAAAAAATGGTTTCAGGGATGAATCCCCGCCACATTCAATCGTCAAAAGACTTGAAAGTTACGGCCCCGGGCCTCGATTTTTTAATTCAATTTTTTACAAATTGCTAAAAAGGTACTAGTGTCATGTCAACTAAATAATGTCTGTTAATTTCTATTGATTTTGTATCTTAATGCTAAAAACCATGGCAATACATTAC
>JBHJOO010000596.1:0-7004 GCA_050329675.1 Balneolaceae bacterium | reverse complement strand
GAATAAGGGATCCCCCCCATAAGAAAAAACCGTTACATGCGGGGAAAAATCGAGTATTTTGTTGTTGATAGTGGATTTAAATCCATGAACGATAGAGAGTGCAATCAACAGGCCGGCTGCTCCGACGGCTACCCCGCCGATAGCCATCAGTTTGATGAACGAGAGAAACCCGGACTCCTGGCGTTTTCCACGGAAATATCGTATTGCAAGAAACCATTCAAATTTCATCTATTCCGGCTTCATCTGTGGAAAAAAAAGTACATCCCGGATTGATTCTGAATTGGTCATTATCATAGCCAATCTGTCGATACCAACTCCGAGTCCTGCGGCAGGCGGCATTCCGTATTCAAGAGCCCGTAAGAAATCTTCATCAACAGCCATTGCTTCTTCGTCACCCTCGTTTCTGAGACGGGCCTGTTCTTCAAAGCGTTGCCTCTGATCAACAGGATCATTTAATTCTGTAAACGCATTGGCAATTTCTTTTCCGTTACAAATGACTTCAAACCGTTCAACCAGCCCTGGTTTTGTACGGTGTTTCTTTGCAAGCGGACTCATTTCGACCGGATAGTCGATTATGAATGTCGGCTGAATCAGCTTCGGTTCAACAAATTCTCCAAAAATTTCATCAATCAATTTGCCTTTACCCATACCGGGTTCCATATCGATATGTAACTTTTTGGCAATTTCTCTGATTTCATCCTCTGTTTTATCTGAAAGATCATGCCCCGTTTCATTTTTAATGGCTTCATACATGGGGATACGGGGCCAAGGACGCTTAAAATCAATCAGATGTGTCCCGACTCCGACTTGTGTATTGCCGTGCAGCTCTGTGGCCACGTGCTCAATCATCTCTTCGGTGAAATCCATCATCCAGTTGTAGTCTTTATAAGCAACATAGAGTTCAACCTGGGTAAATTCGGGATTGTGAAACCTTGAAAGCCCTTCGTTCCGGAAATCTTTTGAGAATTCATATACCCCGTCAAATCCGCCAACAATTAACCTCTTTAAATATAGTTCATTTGCAATACGCAGATAAAGATCCATATCGAGGGCATTATGGTGAGTTACGAACGGTTTAGCTGATGCCCCTCCGTAGACTGGCTGCAAAACTGGAGTTTCAACTTCAAGATAACCATGATCGTTTATAAAATTACGCATTACCTGGACCATTTGTGTCCGTTTACGAAAAACATTGCGGACTTCCGGATTGATCAAAAGATCCACATATCGTTGCCGGTATCTTTGTTCCTTGTCAGAAAAGGCATCATAAATTACTTTTTCACCCTTTTCGTTTTCAACTTCCTTTGGAATTGGAATAGGGCGTATCGTCTTGGAAAGAAGTTCAAAATATTCTGCATGTATGGTGATTTCACCCGTTTGGGTTTTAAAAACAAATCCCTTGATCCCAACGATATCACCAATATCCACCATCTTTTTGAAAATGGTGTTGTAATTCTCAACTCCAATATCATCCCGCCGGATGTAAACCTGAATCGTACCCTGTGAGTCCTGAAGATTAAAAAAGGAAGCCTTACCCATAATACGCCGGGTCATTATCCGGCCGGCAACGGAAACCCGTTCTGCTTCTTCCTGTTTTTCAGGGGGAATAATCAGATTTTTATCCTCAAGAATCTCTTTTGAATAATGGGTAACATCAAATTTATAGGGATAAGGATTAATACCGAACTCTCGCAGCTGTTCTAATTTTTTGAGGCGGATATCCTGTTGTTCACTTACCGTAGTCTCTATGCTCATTAAATGTAGTCGGGGGTTTATATTCTATAATGCAAATTATTTCAAAATAGTGATTTTGCATGGAAATAGGAATTGAATTGTATTCGTATGGATATAACTATAATCAGATTTCAAGCAGTTTAGTATAAAGATGGTTACTTTGTAATTATTGTTGAGCATACAAAAAGTGTAACAATTATTGACGAGCAAAATCTTGAGATTAATCCGATGAGCTGTTTACCTGATTCCGTCCATATTGACGTTCGAAATATGGAATTGGAGGGTACAGCCGGATACCGCGAACGTAATCTTGAAATAGAATACGGCCAGAATCTTTTAAAGAGGATGGCTAAGAAATTATTGGATATTTCTGATTTACAAATTCAAAGAAAGCCGAATGAAAAGCCAACAGGGAAATTACCCAATGGACGGGAAATTTTTTTGGGTATCAGCCATACGAAACTGTTAATTGCCGGTGTTTTATCAGATGAATATCCCGTAGCTGTTGATATTGAACATTCTGAACGAATTGTACCAGATGCACTGTTGAAACGCATTAAGAACAAAGCAGAAAGTAATGATCTTTACAGCCATCTGGGATTAATACGAATATGGACGATTAAGGAATCCGCTTTGAAATGGAATGGTACAGGATTGAGAATCCGGATGAACAGGATCAGAATAATGCCTGTTTCCGAAAATTTGTTTAATGTGGTTTTTGATGATGGAAGAAAAGTAAAAATTTGTAGTTTTAAGAAAAGTGAGCACTGGATTTCAGTAGCATACGGTTAACTTTATTTAATTTAATTTATATCATAACAGACAAA
Organism: Balneolaceae bacterium; assembly: GCA_050329675.1. Lineage (GTDB taxonomy): Bacteria > Bacteroidota > Rhodothermia > Balneolales > Balneolaceae > CAYVBJ01. The sequence continues at coordinate 4,443 of JBHJOO010000596.1, read as the reverse complement.
ATGAAAGCACGCGACTTAACCAGAGAGGCTATATCCAGGGAGATCAAAAAGGTTAAAAAATCTCTTAAAGAACCTGTGGATACAGTTAGAATTCTATTTTCACCCACGAAAATTAACGAAGATAACCTGAAAGAAGCAGCCAAAATTTATGGCAGGATTGGCAGGAATGATTTTGATACAGTTGTTGTCATTGAATCAACACCAGGAGAAGGGGATAAAAAAATTCCTATGTCGTCTCACAAATTTTATAAAACAACTCTGGGAAAAGTTCAGGCAGATGACAGATTGAGAAATGATTTTTGTGACGAAGATGATGATTTTTTCATAGATGATGAGGCATTTGAGGAAGATCTGAGTTTATTTGATCAATTAAATGTATTGCAATGTGTGCTTGAGGATTTTACAGCTTTGAGTATTCAAATCACAGATGAGGGTAATTTTATTGTAAAAGAACTTGCAAATGCCCTTGAAGAAATACTTATTTCAAAAAATGCCCTGATTGTGGTTTGCTGTGATTTGCCGGACTCTGATCAATTTAATCCTGAAAAAATTTGGGAAATGGTTAAATTCGGCAATCAATCCGGGTTACTGAATTTTCTTAACAGTGATAAGGATCATCCGCGGGGAATTGGTTCCTTCGTTGCCGGTTTACTTGTTGCAAAATCATGGGGATTAAATCTAAAATTCGAGTCTGACCCGGAAAACAGCTATTTTATTGCGTACGCAGAAATGCAGAAACATGCAATATTTGGTTAATGTCAGAATATCCGGATGTAATAATTATTGGTATGGGGGCATTGGGCCGCACCCTTGCTGATGCACTTCAGAATATTTCTGTTCCCATAAAATCTGTGGTAACATCAAAAAAGAAAGAGGCTCTCTCTTTTTCCGGGATGAATCCTGCGGTTTATAAATCCGTAAATGAACTGAAAATTGAAGAACCGGCTATTCTTTTTATTGCTGTCCCCGATGATATCATAGAAAAAGTGGCATCTGATATTGCCGCTATAAAAGGGGTTGAATGGGAGTCGGTAGTGATTACTCACTGTTCTGGTGCACAAACCTCGGATTTCCTGGATATACTAAAAAAAAGAGGGGCATCTGTTGCCGCATTCCATCCGCTTCAGACTTTCTCAATGTTTTCGGAAGCGGACAGTTTTCAGGATATTTTCATTTCTATTGAAGGCGATCAGAAAGCAGTGCACGTATTAGATAACATGGCCCGGGAACTTGGCTCTAAAACTTTGATATTATCCAAAGAGCAAAAACAAAAACTGCATATTTCAGCCGTTTTTGCATCCAATTTTCTTGTGGCAATAATGAATGCAGCCGAAAATCTGGCAGATGAAACCGGTATTGATGATTCCTTTTCAGTTTTAAAACCATTAGTGGAACAAACACTTGGGAATATATACAACGGAGGTACCGAAAAAGCGTTGAGCGGCCCGTTAGTAAGAGGGGATACGAAGACAATCAAAAATCATTTGGAGTTACTTAAGTCCAAACCCCGGTTAAGGGAGCTTTACATTTCAGCAGGTTTGTATATCCTCTCTGAATTAAATGGGAAAAGTCTGCCCGATCAAAAAATTAAGATTCTTGAACATTTATTTACAGATGGAAGAGAAAAGGCCAAAGAGTGATTTCTATAAGAAAGTTTATGAAATCGTACACAATATACCTCCCGGCAAGGTAACAACCTATGGAGCTATTGCCGGTTATCTGGGTGTGGCATCCGGAGCCCGGATGGTTGGATATGCTTTAAACAATGCCATATATGAAGCGGATACCCGCCAGCTGCCTGCTCATCGTGTGGTGAACCGGCTTGGCCAGTTAACAGGCAGAGCATACTTTCCGGATGATACCATGAGAGAACGGTTGCAGCAGGAAAAAGTTGAATTTTTGGATGAATACACAGTAAATATAGAGAAGCATTTTTGGAATCCGGCTGAATTATACAGAGACGATTAAATTAACGGTTTTATTCTGATTCGTTGAATATTGTTTTTTTAGTTTTGCTTTTGCTGTTGTTCTCTATACTCCAGGTTGTCCTGAACCTGAACAACCTCTGCGGAAAACGTGTTCGGAATTTAGCTCAAGTTCCGCAAAAACTTAAAAACCGGCCCCATATTTAACATCCTGGCCATTTTATTTCACGCGAAGTCCGCAAAGATGAAGGGCTCGCGAAGTCAGCAAAGAGAAAACCAAAAAGTCGCTTTAGCGTGAACAAATGACATCAGCGATAAATAAATATTTGACAAGTCATATGGCGCTAACTATTGGATCTGAGGGAAGGAACACTCTACGGAATGTCTTCTACAGCACCTCAAAATAAAATTGTGCCAGTAACATAGAATCAGAAAAACTTACCCTTCTCATAATTTCCTGAAATTATTGTTATCTTAAAAAATTATTTATCATTTGAAACAGGAAGTATAATTATTTGCAGTTAAATGCCAACCTGGAAATTACATACAGAATTTACATTCGATGCGGCTCATCATATTGAGGGCTATGACGGCAAGTGTGCCAGAATGCATGGGCACACGTACAAAGTGCATATTTGTGCAAAGTCTCATAAATTGAACCCGTCAAAATATTTGAAATCAGCCGATATGGTTTGTGACTTCCGGGAGCTGAAATGGGCCGGTGCAGATTTTGAAAAGGGCGGGCTGGATCATACTCTTTTAAATGATGTGCTGCCGGTTAGTACAACAGCTGAGCGGATTGCAGAGTACATTCACAAAAATACAATGAAACGAATTCCTCATGAGATTGAGTTGACGGTTACAGTATGGGAAACGGAAACAAGCTGGGTAGAATATACAGATAAAAATGTTTAACGGAGTTGATATAACATCTGAAGTTGAAAGAGATTTTCTTTCGCCCAAGTATCTGGATGAAATAAAATATCCGCTAATGGAAGATTTTTATACCATTCAGGGAGAAGGAGTTCATACCGGAAAACCTGCTTATTTTATTCGTTTGGCAGGTTGTGATGTTAAATGCTGGTGGTGTGATGTTAAAGAGAGCTGGGATGAAAGTTTACATCCCAAAATCAAAACCGGGGATATCATTAAAAGGGCGAATGAAAGCGGGGCAAAGATAGCAGTAATAACCGGGGGCGAACCCCTGCTTCATAACCTGGATCCGCTTACATTGAGATTAAAACAGGAAGGATTTCAAATTCATATTGAAACAAGCGGCTCTTCTCCGCTAACGGGTTATTTAGACTGGATCACTCTTTCCCCAAAACGCTTTAAAAAGCCTGTGGATGACATTTTTCCATATGTTGATGAATTGAAAGTCGTAGTTTTAAAAAACAAGGACCTTGAATGGGCTGAAACAAACGCTGAGAAATGTCCGGCAACCACTAAACTATTATTGCAGCCTGAATGGGATACACCATCTTCTGTAAAATTAATTATTGAGTATGTGAAGAAACATCCCCATTGGGGTATAAGCCTTCAGACTCATAAATTTATGAAGATTCCATGATTCGTTATTCGGATGCATCCGTTGTAATTACCGGTGCCAGCGGGGGAATTGGACGCCATATAGCACTTGCATTCGCTGAAAAAACGAACAGGCCATTGATTCTGATTTCCAGAAGTAAAAAAGGCCTTGATAAAACTGCACACATGGCAAAACAGGCAGGGGGTGAGCAAGTAGTTTCTATTCCATGTGATGCTTCTGATTTACATCAGGTAAATTCAATTCAGCTAACCGAAAATTTTGCAGCTCCGGGAATTATTATCAATAACGCAGGTGATTTTCTGTTAAAACCACTTCAGCAGACAACCAGTAAAGAATTTCATGATCAATTTGAATCAAACTTTTTTACAGCAGTTAATATTACAAACAGATTTTTACCTGCTTTAAAAAAAATGGACCGGGGCCTCATTGTTAATATTTGTTCAGTTAGTGCATTATACGGTTTGGCACACAGCGGAGCTTATTCATCAGCTAAACACGCTCTTTTGGGTTATTCACGTTCCCTGAGAGTAGAATTGATGGAAACCAACATCGGAATAACAGCCATTAACCTGGGACAGACTGAATCTCCTTCGTGGAAAGAATCAGAGATAGACAAAGACCTGCTGATTGATCCTGATGATGTGGCTTCTATTATCCTCACACTCACTCAATTATCGAAGAGAACACTTGTAGAAGAGTTGATTATTCAGCCGCAACACGGGCAGGTACCCCCGATGTGATTATTGAAATTGATAACCTGAATGGACGTCTTTTTTTAAAATATTCAGAACTCCTGACTTAACGTAAAAGTTCAAGTCGCGGTTTTGTAGTTGCATCAGATTTGTACCAGGGTATTTCGATTCGATTTGGTTGAGTAATTCAGGAGTTATTTCAAAGGTATGGTTCATTCCTGGATTGGCCTGGCTGTAGGTGGGTACGGTCCAGGGTATTGTTGGTGCCAGTGTAGGT
>JBHJOO010000473.1:0-3149 GCA_050329675.1 Balneolaceae bacterium | reverse complement strand
CTGTTCACCGGTTTCTCAGATACCTGGTGCCCCGGGCCTTATTCCCATTTAATTTGTGGCAGAACCTATAAAATCTACTCAACCGTAACACTTTTGGCCAGATTTCTGGGCTGATCTACATTACAACCGCGATTAACAGCTATATAATAGGATAACAGCTGTAATGGGATCACAGTTAAAAGCGGCGAAAGACAATCTTCAGTATTGGGAATTGAAATCACAAACTCTGCAAGATCTTTCACACCGCCATTTTCGATGTTGGTAACGGCAATAAGTCTTCCTTTTCGTGCTCTTACCTCCTCAATATTTGAAATCATTTTATCATTCGTGTGATCTGTAGCAGCAATCACAACAACCGGCATCATTTCATCTATTAATGCTATGGGGCCGTGTTTCATTTCAGCCGCAGGGTACCCTTCCGCATGTATATAGGATATTTCTTTTAATTTAAGAGCACCTTCGAGTGCTACCGGAAAATTGTAACTTCGCCCGAGGTACAAAAAGTTTGGAGCATACGTAAACAGTCGTGCCAATTCTTGAATTTTATCAGCCTGCTTTAAAATTTTATCGACCTTTTCAGGAATGGCTGCCAGTTCATTAATCAGATGTTTGGCTTTATTTTTGTCTATAGTTCCATTTTTTTGGCCAATAGCTATAGCCATCATGATTAAAACAGCTACCTGTCCCGTAAATGCTTTTGTTGATGCCACGCCAATTTCCGGCCCGGCGTGTATATATACTCCCGCGTCCGTTTCTCTTGCAATGGTTGAGCCCACTACATTACAGACTCCGATAACCAGAGCACCTCTCTTCCTTGCTTCACGCAATGCTGCCAAAGTATCGGCCGTTTCACCACTTTGCGAAATTAAAAGCATTACATCGCCCTTTCCGATAAGCGGATCCCTGTATCGAAATTCAGATGCATATTCAACCTCGACCGGCATTTTTGCAAGGTGTTCAAATAAATATTCGCCCACAAGAGCTGAATGCCAGCTTGTGCCGCATGCGGCAATAATAACACGGTTAGCATTCACAATATCATCCAGAACTTCAGAAATACCGCCAAGCTGAATCCGGTTATTTTTTTTATCCAGCCTGCCCCGCATACAGTCGGAGAGTGCCCGCGGTTGTTCAAAAATCTCTTTCAACATAAAATGAGGATAGCCCGCTTTCTCTATTTCATCCAGGCTCAATTCAAGTTCATAAATTTCCTTCGTAAGCGGCACATCTTCAATTGTTTTAACTTCGTATCCATTTTGAGTTACAATCGCCATTTCACCGTCATCCAGGTAAACCACCTTATTGGTGTATTCAACAATGGGTGACGCGTCAGAAGCAATAAACATTTCACCTTCTCCAATCCCAAGCAAGAGTGGGGACCCTTTTCTGGCCACATAAATTTTATCAGGTTCGTCCATATAAACGATCGCAAGTCCGTACGTACCAACAACCTGTTTCAGTGCCAGCTGAATGGCATGTACAAAAGTGAGTTTCGGATCCGATTCATAGACCTCCTCAATAAGTTGTGCAATAATTTCAGTATCCGTATCACTTTTAAACTGGCGCCCTCTCGACTGAAGATTTTTTTTGAGTGATCCGTAATTTTCAATAATTCCGTTGTGCACTACCGCAATTTTTCCCGACTGGCTCAGGTGAGGATGCGAGTTAATATCATTCGGCTGCCCGTGCGTTGCCCACCGTGTATGGCCGATACCGATTTTTCCCAGAAGCGGCTTGTCTTTAAGCTGTTTCTCAAGGTTTGTAACCTTCCCTTTTCCCTTGGTGATAAACATTTCTCCATTCATCAGAGCTATTCCGGCTGAATCATATCCCCTGTACTCAAGTCTTTTTAATCCCTTGACAAGCACATCGCTTGCCTTTTTTTCACCAATATATCCTACTATTCCGCACATTTATATTTTCTCCGGCTTATCTTGTTGAAATATTCACTCTAATTTAAGATTGTATTAGAGAATAAAAAACCTGATAACGTTTGATTTTCTTAATTAAAATGTACTAATCCGTGGAAACCATCTGTTTTTTTGAGGACGACACCTGCTCACATCTGCAACCATTAACTCTTACAAGGCCCGTTGATGATCTTAGATGCGGTATTCTTACCATTCGTGAAAAGTGGATGAACGATCTCACTATTAATTCATTTACCCGAGACATCCGGGATCATCGGAATAACTTTTTTAAAACAGAAATACCTGATGATACACATTCACACCTCTGGATCAATTCCCGCATTTTCCCGGATCAGCATCTCTGTTCCAATATTCTGTTTTTGAATCCCGGCGAAAGTCTCGTATGGAATAAACAGATTGTTGCTGCAAAAGTTTCGGCAGAAACTCATAAAGAATGGATTAAAAATAAACCATCTTTTGATTCCCTTAAACAACTCAACCTAAACAGGAAACCTGTGATGATCAGCTATTTATGGGACCTGCTTTCACTAAATAGTAATGAAATTATGAATGATGTGAACAGGCTACCTGACCTAAAGCCTTTGTCACAATCCAATTCATTTACAATTAACGGAGACTATCCTGTGCTGGCCGGCGATAATATTAAGATCGAACCCGGGGTGGTTTTGATTGCCGGCGAAGGACCGATTATTATACAGGACGAGGCGATAATCATGGCAAATACGGTTATCCGGGGGCCCGTAGCTATTTGCAGCGGGTCAATAGTTAAAACGGGAGCAAAAATTTATGAAGCTACAACTGTAGGGCCTGTCTGTAAAGTTGGTGGTGAAGTGACCCATTCAATTTTTCATTCATATGCAAATAAAGCTCATGAAGGCTTTGCCGGCCATTCAATCTTCGGGCAATGGACCAACATTGGTGCCGACACCAATACTTCGAATATGAAAAATAATTACAGCAAAATTTCTGTAATGGATTACAATTCAGGAAAAAAGATTGATACGGATTTACAATTCCTTGGAACAATCTTGGGTGATCATTCCAAAACAGCTATAAACACGATGCTTAATACCGGAACTGTTTGCGGCGTTTCGAGCAATCTTTTCCCGTCTGGTTTTCCGCCTAAATATATCACCTCTTTCAAATGGATCGGTGATAATTTAGAGGTCAAATACAGATTCGACAAGGCAGTTGAAACGATGAAAATTATGATGGGCA
>JBHJOO010000469.1:0-13236 GCA_050329675.1 Balneolaceae bacterium | reverse complement strand
TAAAAATATGGGTGACGGTACGTTTAAAGATGTCACTCTTGAGACCGGGCTTGACAGCAGGAGATGGGCGCTCGCTGCTGCCGCAGCTGATCTTAACGGATCCGGTTATCCTGATCTGGTAATTGCCAACGATTACGGTGTTGATGAACTGTATATTAACGAAGGCGGAATTTCGTTCAGAAATGCAGGTGAATCGGCAGGGATGGGTTTCGCACCCAAAAGTGGTATGAGTGTTGCCTTTGCTGATATACTGAATCAGGGTCTGTTTTCGATGTATATAACCAATATCTCCGAGCCGGGGGTGCTTATACAAGGCAATAATCTTTGGGTGCCGACAAGGCGGAGTTCACAGGACTCACCACGTTTTTCAAACCTCGCAGGAAACTTCGGTGTGGAACTTGGCGGATGGAGCTACGGCGGACAATTCGGCGATCTCAACAACAGCGGTTATCAGGATCTTTATGTTGCGAACGGATACGTATCAGCAGAAGTTGGAACGGATTACTGGTACGATTTTTCAAAAGTAGCGGGAGGAAATAAAGCCATTATTGAAGATGCCAAAAACTGGCCCGCCATGAATGGAAGAAGCCTTTCCGGTTATCAACAGAATAGAATATGGTTGAATGACGGGGCAGGACGGTTTCAGGATGTATCTTCCGTTGCAGGCGGATTTCTTGACCTGGACAGCCGTTCGGTTGCTTTTGCAGATTTATGGAACCGGGGTGTACTGGATATCATTGTAGCTTCACAAAATAATGAGGTTAAGGTGTACAGAAATGAAGTTGATCCCAAAAACAATTGGATAAGTTTTAAACTCGAAGGAACCAAAAGCAACAGAAGCGCAATCGGTGCTATAGTCGAACTGCATTGGAATGGACATAAGCAGATTCAGGTTGTCAGTGGAGGTAATGGATTCAGTTCCCAGAATCAAAGGCCGTTACATTTTGGGTTAGGCAGCAGTAACAATGTTGATAGAGCAGTGGTTCATTGGCCATCGGGAAACAAACAAATAATTGAATCTCCGGATATTTTAACGCAACATGTTGTAGTTGAGAATTAAAAATTCACTTTCTATTGACTATAAATGGCCACTGGCATCTTCAAAATTTTTAACAAAGCAGATCTTAAATACGGCAAAACGTATACAGCTCCATTGCTTATCACCGGAATTCTGGTTGCCGCACATCTTTCATTCGGAATTCTTGAAAGCTATGAAAAGCTGGCTGCTGCCATACTTGCAAGTTTTGCCGCTGAACTGCTGCTCGGGAAATTTATAACCGGGAAGTGGAGAAATTTAACAAGTGCATACATATCAGGCATTAGTGTCGGAATTCTTGTCCGTTCTCCGATGATTTGGCCGTTTATATTGTGCAGTGTTCTTTCCATTGCTTCAAAATATGTACTTCGGTTTAAGGGCACTCACATCTGGAATCCTTCCAATTTCGGTATCGTAGCACTAATGATTATAGCCGCCGATAGTGCAGCTGTGCTCACTGTACAATGGGGTAACAATATGTGGGCTATGTTTGTTATCTGGATTGTCGGGTTTTTCTCACTTTACAAAGTCAAGCGCTTTCATATTTGTGCAACCTATGTGATTTCATTTCTTGCATTTGGCTTTTTCAGGAGCTGGTATACAGGCGATCCTTATTTAAGTGAAATTGCACTGATTACCGGGCCGATGTATCAGCTTTTTGTCTTGTTCATGATTACGGACCCGAAAACAACGGTGCAATCCAAACGGGGGCAGTATCTAATTGCTTTTTTAATAGCATTTGTGGAAATGATTTTCAGGTTAAATGAAGCGGTTTATGCTCCATTTTATGCACTCTTTATTGTTGGGCCAGCGGCCATGATGATTGAATTGTGGTGGAAAGAAAAGAAAGAAGAAAAAGAAATTCAAAAAGAGCCAAAGAAAGTTTCGGAACGTGTTGCTTCGCAAGCTGAACTTCGCTGAACCGGTCTCTTCTCTATTCTGTAAAAATTCAAATAAATACCCTAAATGATTGATATTAAAGGAATGGTTTTATATTTGGGAGATGGCTTAAAGAAGGCAGAAAATTTGATCAGTGAAAAAATACCAAATTATGTCTTAAATATCAGTCAGTTGTGTCCTGTAAATTGGCCGGAGAAAATAATGCAGAAACCGTTAATTTTTTTTTACCCTCACTCATACTCTGTGAAGCAACATTTAAAAAAATAATTTTTTCGGCACACCATTTGTATTAGTTATTTACAGAAACTTAAGAGAATACAGGGGTGACAATAAATTCTTGTTCATTACTTGATGGTTTCAACTTCGAAATAATACTAATCAAAATCAAAAATGGAACAATCATGTTAAACAGTAAATTAAAATCATTATTAACCATTCTTTTTGCCACAACCTTCTTATTCACTATTTCACAGGGTCTGGTAAATGCACAAACTGTTAATTTTGAAAATACGGAAATAACAGGTGAAGTTTATGATGCTTCAACAGGCGAAATATTAGCTGATGTTGAAATTATAATAGCTGAAACCGGAGATGTTGCAGTAAGTGATGCAGGTGGTAATTTCAGCTTTCAGCTTGAAGAAACAGGCTCATATACCATAAATGTAAGTCATGAAGGATTTGAAACATTTACAACAACTGTAAATGTAACGGAAGAGGGAGCTTCTGTTGTAATTGAGCTCGATCCTGAAGACTAACAATCTTTAACAATACTAATTTAAAAAAAATCGATGATGTAATAATCATCGATTTTTTTTTGATTTTAAATTCGAGTATAGTAAACCCGGTTTACCCAAAATTCCAGTTTACACCCCGTCCGATTTCCGGATCAGGAAATTCCCATTTTACAGCCCCCTGATCACAGGCATACATACAGGTTCCGCATTCAATACAATCTTCAACCTGAAAATGAACCATGCCATGTTCGTCCATTGTGTAACAGTTGGCCGGACAAACATAGGTGGTACATTTGTGCGGGCAGACCGAGTTACAAATATCAGTATTAACCCGGATGTGAGGTTTTATATCCGATTTTGACTGGTTCCTGTAGTTAACAAGTCCAAGACGCTCGGTGAGGCTTAATTGTTTCATGGTATTACGCCTGTTTTTGAATTATATATTTAAAAACTTTCCAATTCTCAATTCTATAACGATCTCGCTCCTTTGAATCCTAATTTCAGAAGTTCCCAGGCAGATGCATGTTCTTTAACGGATTCACGCATTAATTCGCGTGCTTTTTTGGTTGGTTCATTTTTGATGGTAAAGAACCGGCGGCCGAAATCATTGATTAAGTTTGGCACTTTACCGATCATCACTGGATCATGCAACAGATGCACGGCATCCTGAAAGTTATTGATATCTTTCATTACATAACTATCTGAAAGTTTTGTCTCATAGTCTTTGAGAGTTGCAGATGAAAAATCATTTTTTTCTTTTGCAAATACAATGGTTTCAGCGGCAAGAATACCCGATCGCATGGCATAGTCCATTCCCTGGATGGCTTTACCGGCATTCATTAGTAAATTTGCCGCCTCGCCGCATATGAGCACACCGTCTTTGTATAATTTCTTCGGCATGACCCGTTTATCACCCGAAGAAACCACATGAGCGGAATACTCAACTACTTCACCGCCACGAATCGTATCAGCAATAACCGGGTGAGATTTAAAATGGGTTAAAATGTCGTACGGTTTTTTCCTTTTTTCACGCAGGTCTTTTAAACCTAACACCAATCCGATAGAAATTGTATCCTTGTTTGTATAGAGAAATCCGCCACCCTCCACACCATCGGTTGCAAATCCTACAAATTCATTGCTCATCCCGCTGCAGCCGTTAAGCTGAAATCTGTCCTCAAGTTTTTCACGGTCATATCGTATGATTTCTTTTATACCTGTAAGAATGTGATCTGCAGGTACATAACTTTCCTGCAAGCCGATCTGGCGGGTGAGGAGATTATTTACACCTTCAGCTATGATTACACTGTCAGCATAAAACTTTTCATCTCCGGTTCGTATCCCTACAGCTTTATCATTCTCCATCAAAATTTCTTCAACAAGAATATTGGTGGCTACAAAAGAATCCATTGCAAAATCACTTTCAGCGATGGCTTCTTCAACTTTACCGGCCAGCCAGTGATCAAATTTTGCCCGAAGCACAACCACACCCGAATAAGGTGTTTCATTAAAATGTGATGACTTGAAATCGATTGAAAATGAAGACTCCTGATCCATAAAGGTGAGCCGCCTGTGATTAATGAATCGTTCCCATCCGCCATTTTCATCTTTCCAGTACTCAGGCACCAGTTTGGCAAGATCGTGCCCCCAAAGAACACCACCCGAGACGTTTTTTGAACCTGCAAATTCGCCCTTTTCAATGAGCAGAAATTTCATATTGTTACGGGCAAGTGTCATGGCGGCAGCAAGGCCGGCCACACCTGCTCCAACTATAATACAATCAAATTTTTCATCCATTTGTCAGGTCTGTAATGATAGTTTTTTTAATTATTCCGAAAGCAATTAGTTCAATTCTTAATTTTTTTGATTTCTTCAATAAAGGGAGGGAGAACTTTATGGAGATCCCCGACAATTCCATAATCGGCAATTTCAAAAATAGGAGCATCCGGATCTTTATTTATCGCAACAATTACCTTACTGTTCGCCATTCCGGCCACGTGTTGAATGGCTCCCGAAATTCCAACAGCAATATAAAGCTGCGGGGAAACCACCTTGCCTGTTTGGCCTATTTGCAGGCTTGGATCGTAAATACCTGCTTCTGTCAAGGCTCTCGAAGCACCAATTCCGGCTTTTAATACGGAAGCGAGTTCTGATATTAGCTTTTGACCTTCTTCGTCTTTGGCACCTCTGCCTGCTGCAACTACTACTTCAGCCTCAGCAAGATCAACGGTATCTGAGGATGAAGTGATAATTTCCCTGAGTGTAATTTTCAGATCACTTTCATTAAATCCAAAGTTAATATTTTCAACAGGTGCTTCTGTTTTATTTTCTTTGAGATCATAAGATCCGGACCGAACCGATATGAGCACAGGCTCAGTATTTGCAGTTACAGCAGAATTTATTTTGGCTGCCATGACGGGACGAATTGCTTTCACTACGCCATTCGACAATTCAAAGGAGGAAACATCCGGCAATGAAGCTGCATCCTGATTAGCGGCCAGGGCACCCAATATATCTTTGGTGCCTTCTGTAGAAGCGAAAGCCATAATTTTAGGCTTGATCTGTTCCATAACAGCAGATAGTGCTTTTAGCAGCGGGGCATTCAGATGATTTTTGAAAATCGGATCTTTTATAGTGTAGATTTTGGCCGGGCCGTATTTTTGAACCTGCCCTGTATATTTTTCCGGAGCAGGGTCAATGACCAGTGCCGAAGAATCAAGATTATTTTTTTTAGCAACTTCGTTGCAATAAGAAAGAACTTCAAAAGATGATCGTTTAATTTTACCTTCAGAAATAGCAATATAGGTTAATAGAGAGCTCATTGATTAATATATTTTTAAATTTAAATTATTTAAAAGTTCAGAATACCGGATAATGGAATTTCACTTAACAATCAGAGTACATTTGCTTCTTCATCAAGTAAGTGAGCTACTTTTCTCGCAATTTCATCCGGTTCTCCTTCAAATTTTTGTCCCGGTTTTCGTCCCGGTTTCTCCTTGTATCCCTCTACAATTGTTTTGACCCTGACAGAATCCTGATTTAATCCAAGATTTTCGAGAGAAAGCGTATCTACCGGTTTTCTTTTGGATTGCATAATCCCTTTTAAACTGGGAATCCGGGGTTCGTTCATATCATTTGAACAGGTTACCAAACCGGGTGAAGTCAATTCGATGATTTCCTGTCCAGCGTCTCCCTGGCGTTTGACAATTAAATTTCCGTTTTCGATTTCGAGGCCAACGGCATTCGACACATATGGCAGTGACAGTAGTTCGGCAAGCATGCTGCCAGTCAGGCCAGAATCCGTATCCTGGCTCTGTTTGCCGCAAAGAATAAAATCATATTCTGTTTTTTCAAAAAATTTCGAGAGTATTGCAGCGTATGCAGCCGAATCAAAGTCTTTATTGCCCTCTGTGACTATGTGAGTTCCTTTTGCTGCTCCCATGGCTAATGCTTTCCGTAATGTTTCTTTTGCTTTTTCTTCACCGATCAAAACCACCTCAACATCGCCACCAACTTTTTCTGTTAAAACCAGTGATTCCTCCACCGCGGATGCATCGTAAGCGTTTAGAATCATCCGGTCGGTATCCTGAATCAATTGGCCGTCTTTGATTTGAAGTGGAGCATTAACGTCAGGAACCTGTTTAATGCATACAATAAATTTCATAAATCTGTATTTGAATTAATTTAATTTTTTCTATTCTGCTTTCTATTCCGGAACCGCTGTTCTATTCAGTGCAATATACAAAACAGGTTTGAATTATTTGTAATTCATTGAAAGAGATTCAATGGATAATCCGGAATTTTTAGTCAATTTATCAGTGAAAAATTCCGAAATATAAAGACTCCAATGGAATTAGAATAAATTAATCTATAAGCTGAAAATGTAACAAAAACAGACTTCAGTCATCTTTAACTCTACATGACTAAATAGTTTCTTAAATAAACTCGTGATGCAGGTATTAATTGTAGAAGATGATTTGATCATATCCCTTGTTTTAGACAGGATGGTTCACCAGTTGGGACATGAAGTTCTTGAAAAAGTAACAACAGGGGAAAATGCAATCAAAATTGCACGTCAAAATCAACCTGATTTAATCCTGATGGATATCCGGCTTGCGGGTGACCTGGATGGAATTGAAACCATGATGGAAATTCATAAAGAAAACCAAATACCTGTTATTTATATCACCGGTAATAATGACAATCGCAACAGGCTCAGAGCAGAAGAAACCAACTTCATTGATTTTTTAATTAAGCCTATCAGTATAGAGGAACTTGAACAGTGTATGGTTGATGCAGCCAAACCACAAACACGTGGTTAAAAATATATTTGGCTCTAAGTCGATTTGTGCGGGTAATGTTTCTTCTGATTGCAATCTGTATCTCATTATCACTCATTTTACAAACATGTGAGACTGGTTTTTAAGTTTTAGCGGAAATTGAGCTATGCCCGCGGATGAAACTGTTTATGGATTTGATGAAGCATGGAACGGTCAACATGTGTATAAATTTCTGTGGTGAGTATGGACGAATGGCCTAACATTTCCTGAACAGCTCTTAAATCAGCTCCTCCTTCTAGAAGATGCGTAGCAAATGAATGCCTGAATATGTGCGGATACACATTCTTTTGAATTTTAGCTTTTTCAGCATATCTGTTCACTATATTCCATATACTCATGCGGGTTAATGCACCTCCTCTCTGATTCAGGAACACTCTGTTTTTTGCTTTCTCAGGGTTTTTCTTGCTGATAAGTTCCGGACGGCATAATTCCAGGTAATGTTCAGTTGCCGTCTGGGCTGCTTCACCAACGGGAACGAGCCGTTCCTTGCTGCCTTTTCCGATCACCCTGATGAATCCAATTTCAAAATAGAGACGGTCAAGCTCTAAATGCGTCAATTCACTTACCCTCATACCGGTTGCATAAAGTATTTCCAAAATCGCTGCGTCTCTGATACCGGCTGTTGTTGTTCTGTCAGGAGATGCAAGCAAACGATCTACTTCATCAACACTTAATACTTCCGGAAGGTTTTTAGCTTTTTTTGGCAGTTCAACAAGTTCGGCAGGATTTGCTTCCGCCATATTTTCTACAACTGCAAATTCATGAAAACTTCTGATACTTGAGATATTTCTGGCAATGGAACTTACCGACAAATTCAATTCTGACAATATTCCAAGATATTTCTCTATATGCTGAAGGGTAACACCGCCGAGATTTTTGATTCTAAGATCATCTTCCAAATAAATAAGATATCGCAGCAGGTCATTTTCGTAGGAAACAATAGAATTTAAGGCAAGGCCTTTTTCGAGTTTAATAAATTGCAGGTAGCGATTTAAAGCCGATTTGAATGTTTCCATCTGAACACGAATTATTTTACTAAATGCAGCAGGTTTTTTAAATCTTCATGTTCCAGTTCAAGCAGCAAACCTGCTTCTGTAAATTCCAGTGCTTTTTCTGTGGCTCCTGCTTTCAATAATACCCATGCTATATTGTGATAGGCATCCACAAATCCAGAATCTTTTTCAAGTGCTTTTTCATAGTTTCTGACGGCTGTTATATGTTGATTTTGCCTCAGCATAAAATTTCCGAGATTGAAAAAAGACAGAGGATCATCGGGGTTTATTTTTGTGAGGTACGTGAACAGTTCATGAGCCTTTTCAACTTCTCCTGTTACTTCATACAGGTCTGCAAGATTGTTAAGTGAGGGGATATGATCAGGCCGGATGTTTATAGCATGAAGATAATGATCTATGGCATGCAGCAGCTGATCCGAGGAATCAAAACTATTGGCAAGATTGAAATGATATGTTTCGTTATCCGTATTCAGACGAATTGCTTTTTTTAATGCATCAATTGAATCCTGGTATTTTCCTAACAGGAAATACCCGATACCGAGATCATTCCAGCTCCCTGCATCTTCAGGATTTTGTTCGAGTTCAAGTAAGATTGTATCTATTTGATCTTTAATGTTGTCCATAAAACAGTAAAAAGTTACAAAAAATGGAATAACGTTACCTGTTAATCCAATAAAAGAAAGCCATGACGAGTGATTTATTGAGATTTATATTATGAAATACAGATTACAGATTCTTTTTAAAAATGGTATCCTATCTGAATATCAAACCGGAATGAGTGCTGATTACTGGTGGATAATATTGCCTGAATGGGGCCGGCAATGGTTAGCATTCCGGCATTTGCACTAAAGCCATACTGATTATCCTGCCTCAAATTTAAATTCCAGTTATCAGGATTTCTTCCATAGTACACATCGGCACCGATAAATTTATTTTTAATTGGCTCAACTCTTACACCACCATTGATTACCTGCATGTTTCGTGCCGTAAGTTCGTATCTTTCAAAACCACCAAAGCGTAAAAAACCCAGATTTGAGTCGAACCGATTGAGGCCGAACCAGTAATTCCACGGGAGTTCATTACCTGTTGACCTGCCCGCATAGAGGCTGCTTCGAAATGAAAAAACATCTGATAACGGAAAAAATCCTTCCCAGAAGAACCGCAGAACACTAAAATCTATCGGGCTTAGTATTAAATCATTACTGTAAATTCCCTCAATAAATAAATTGTGACCTCTCCGGGGAAATGCTTTTCTATCGAATGTATTCAACCAGAATTTCCCGGTTAAGGCGTGATGGCCCCGGTTTGAAAATGGAAGAAGTTCACGGTTTACTTCATTTGAAAAAAATAAAAAATCTTTTCTGATACCGGCTTCAACTAAAAAAGTATTGTTAAAATAATTACCTGCTGCAACTTCAGTACGAATAATATTATTTGTAAAAGAAGCTTCGCGGTTGAAATCCCTGAAAAAATTTATGTCCTCAGAAAGAAAACCGGCTCTGAATCTGCCCCCGACTCTTGCGGGCTGGCCTCCAAAAACCAAATAATCGACAATTGCATTTAGCTCACTGCCAAGCCGCAGATTTAAACGGAGTGATGAATTTGAATGTAATAAGTTTCTGAACGATGCTTCAAGATTAACCGAAGCGGTTGTTTCTGTTTCAATTCTTGCACCTATTCGAAAAACATCTTGATCATTTTCGGTTACATTGATTTGCAAATTATAAAAATAGGATGTATCAGGTACAATTCTATAAGTAACAAGATTAAAAAGCTGTGTACTGTATAGCCTGTTGATCTTCTGTTCAATAAAAGCAGGGGTAACAGACATGCCCGGCTCTAAATCTATTTCATTTAATATGAATTCTGAACTCAAACCTTTATTACCGATAACATCTACACGGTTCAATGGAAGCGATGCAACCCCTGATAATACCGGACGAGAAAATTCACCGGCCTGTTTACTGGCAATCATTTTAAATTGATCAATGTACTTCCCGGCTTCTTCTTCTCCGATCGGGATAAAAAGTTCCGCAAGATTAAAATCCGTCATTGAATAATTCATGATTTTATCAGGAACGATTAATATATCAGCAAGATTGCTTTGAATATTCATCTGTTCATTGATTCTGAAACTGATGGTTTGCATAAAAATATCTGTGAGTGTTTTCAGGCTGTCAAGTGGCTGAAGGGGAGCGGCAACATTAACGGCAATTATAAAATCGGCACCCATGTCAAGAGCTTCCTGCACCGGCAGGTTTTGAGACAGGCCACCGTCAATCAAAGCTTTTCCATCGACTATGTGTGGTGTCATTAAAGAGGGTATCGAAATACTGGCTCGCAAAGCATCGGGCAGATAACCTGATCGCATTACAACCGGTTCACCTGTTTCAAGGTCTGTGGCAACTGCTGCAAACGGTATGGGAAAAGTATCAAACGAATTGACGCCATGTGCCGGCCAGGTAAGGTTAGACAGGATCATATATAAATTTTGCCCCTTTATTATTCCAACAGGAAGATCTATGCTTCTTTTATTTATGGGAAATGAAACAATAGACTGGTTGCTGAACTCTTTTTGATATATTGACGTAAAACGCTGACTTGGTTTTTCCGTAAAGAGTTCAAGGAAATCACTTCTCTCAACAAGATCACGCAATTGATCAGCCGAGTAGCCAATTGAGTACAATCCGCCAATTACGCTTCCCATACTGGTACCGGTTATATAATCAATTCGTACGCCAGCCTCTTCCAATACTTTTAGAACGCCTATGTGAGCAATGCCTTTGGCGCCGCCACCGCTTAATACAAGACCTACTTTTGGATTATCCGGAATATCGGGTTTAACCTTATCCGTATTTACAATCGCGTTTTGCCCGGTAAGAGATGCTGAAGCTATAAAAAAAAAGAATAGTGAAAACGTAAATAATCTCATTAGCAAATGAAGCTTTTAATGGTATAAAAGGCTTTTATGAATGATAAAAACTAAACCAAAGATACCAAAAAAGTTATCTATTTACTCTGGAAAAGCTTGTTCAAGTGCACTCTCCAACTTATCTCTTGTCAGTGGTTTTTCAATAAAAGCTTCGTATTTAGTTTTTTTGGCCCGTTCTTTCGTAAAGCTTTCCGAATTACCGGTTACATAAATGACCTTTACATTAGATTTTTTCCGAATTTTTTTCATCGCTTCGATTCCATCGAAATCGTCTCCAAGGCGAATATCCATGATAATCAGATCTACACCTTCAAGTTTCAGGGCCGAGTTTACAGCAGATTCACCATCTGAAGCGGTTGCCAATACCGTATGGCCAAGATTATTAATCAATCGCTCCATGATGATTTGCTGAATACCATCATCCTCAACAAGTAATATTTTTTTGGGTGTAATAGCCACTCTAAGTGTTATCCCATATTTAAGTTTTTAACCAAAAAAAATTAGTCCATCTTTTATATAAGGAGAATCTAAGTGAAAGAATGTTACAAAAAAAATTTCATTCGATTGAATATCCGTCTTTAGCAAGAATTTTTTTCACCGTATCAGTGTGTGAACCCTGTAATGTAATTGTTTTTCCCTCAACATGTCCACCTGCACCACAGGATGATTTTAATTTTTTTGCCAAATTTTCAATAACCTGAGGATTGTGTTTAATATCTGAAATAATCGTAACAGGGTTTCCGGTACGAGGGTTACGTTTTTCTTCAATACTTACTTTCATACTATGGAAAGTAACAGATGTATTTGAAAATACAAATCAAAAAAATATACACATCAACTATGTAAGATGGAAAAAATCATAACAAATAATTACAATTAAAAAAAGTTTACCTAAGAATAATATCTCTTTACCTTAAAAGTTGAATAAACTTGTTTAAGTGATTAGTAAAAATAGTTACCTTTAACCGCCGTATAAATAATACGAATTCAAACTGGAGATACAGGTGCAGAAAATAGAGATGGAAATATTGGGACTATCGACAAGCCCCAGCAGCGGCGGGGCGTATGCTCTCATTTTAACTGAAAAAAATGGGAACAGACGACTTCCGATTATCATTGGAACTTTTGAAGCTCAAGCTATTGCTCTTGAATTGGAGAGTATAAAACCTCCGCGGCCTATGACCCACGACCTGTTAAAAAATATTGTTTTGAGTTTTAATTCATCTGTACAGGAAGTTTATATTAATGAGTTAAGTGAGGGGACTTTTTTTGCGCAAATACATTATGACAGAGAAGATGAAAAAATAGAACTTGATGCACGCCCAAGTGATGCCATTGCCGTTGCTATTCGTTTTGGAGCTCCTATATTCGTAGACCATGAAGTTTTAAATGAGGCAGGAATTGTCTCTGAAGATAAACCTGAGCAGGCTGTTGGAAAATCTGAATCCGGTGAGCAGCCAAAACAAAAAGCAGAACTCACCAAACTTGAGCAGCTTGAACAAGATTTACAACTGGCTATAAAAACTGAAAATTACGAGAAAGCGGCAAAAATCCGCGATCAGATTCAAAAATTAAAAGGCTAACGTGCACTGTTGCAGTACTATTCCATTTAAACAACTGCCATTTAATAAGTTGTTTGATGATTATCTGAATCACCCAAAAAAAATAAAATCATTTTTTGAAACATATCCGTTTCATAAAAAATCGGCGGATTCCTATATAACATCGTTTCAATTTAATGGCAAGAGAGACCAAACGGTTGAATTACTTAAAGCATTTAATAAAAATTTTGATGCAGAGGAGATAACTATGCGTCAAATTGAGAAAATTCGTAACAAAGATACTCTGACTGTTGTAACCGGACAACAATTAACGATTTACGGCGGCCCTCTTTTTACCGTTTATAAAATTATGTCAGCCATAGTTCAGGCCCGAAAACTTGAAAAAATGTACAATAGAACGGTTATCCCTGTTTTTTGGCTTGCCGATGAAGATCATGACTATGAGGAAGCATCCAGGCTTGGAATCCTTGACAGAGATGACTGGCATTTGCTCTCCTTTCAGCTGCCCGAAAACAATCATCAATTAGTGGGCCGAATTGTTTTAGATGAAGATTTTAAGTCCTTTCGGGAAGAAATTAAAAAGTACCTGTTTGACACTGATTTTACAGGTGAACTTACCAACTTGCTGGATACCTGTTATCGTCCGGGGTCATCATTTCGTGAAGCTTTTGGAAAGCTGATTCTCAAGCTTTTTGCAAAACATGGACTGGTACTTGCCGGAA
>JBHJOO010000504.1:0-2164 GCA_050329675.1 Balneolaceae bacterium | reverse complement strand
TGCCACGAGGAGCCGTTCCACCAGTTGTAGGTGGCGCTTTTGATCTGGTTGCGGCTGTCGTAGGTGTGGCGGTAGCGGGCGCGCACGTGGCTGTGCGGGGTTCCCGGCTGGCGGAACTGCGCAAAATCAATCGTGCTGTTGTGATGATACGTGTAGCTGGCACTGAAGGGCGCAAGGTCATTGGCCGGGCTGTTGATCTGGATCACCCGGTCGCGTACATCGTACAAAAACGTGTTGTTGTAGCTTTGCAAATCCTCATTTTGTATGACGCCGGAGGGCCAGTAGCTGTAATCGGCGTCGGTCTCCTGTGTGGTGGTTTTGTTACTTCGCACCAGCTTCAGCTGCCCGGCCTGGTTATAGGTGTACCACCAGTAGTGGCTGTCGGAAGCCCCCGGCTGATATTGTACGTGGATGGGCTCGCCAAGCCGGTTGTATTCATAATGAATGGTCTTGCCGGTCAGCCCGTCCAGCTTGTTGTACATGCGCTCGACCTGCCCGTCGGCGTTGTACGAGTACAGGTAATACCCGCCCTGGAAGGTGAGCCGCGTGAGCCGCCCGAGGGCGTTGTTCACCGTAAAGTCCACACCCGAGCCTACGCCGGCGTCATCATAAATGTAGCTGATGGCCTGCTGAGGGCTGCTGCACGCGGCTGGAGCAAGAAAGCTATGATCAGCAGATGGACATGATGATTTGGCTAAAAAATGGATCACTTTATGGGCGTTAAATGTAACTAACCTACAGGGATTTACAGTTTATCATAATTGTACTCAAAACGAGCTTTTTACTTTCTGAATCATTTCCCGAAGGGCCTGTTGTTTTAAGTAATTAAACTTTCTTTTTATCAGTGACTTTCTGATCGTCACGATTTTATTACATCGCACTTCGGATTGAACAGGCAGGGCTTCATTTATATCCTTCTCTTCAAGTTGATAAGAAAAGTCATTATCACGAATTGTACTTGTAACCGGGCAAATTAAAACATCTTCATCCAGATCATTGGACTTTTGATTGGAAACAATAACTGCCGGACGGTATTTATACTTCTTAAGGTTATCTGAAAAAGGATAGGGTACAATAATGATATCTCCCTGTTTATACATATCCCTTTTGTTTGAAAAACTCATCCCAATGTTCGTTTTCCGGAGTATCCCACAACTCTTCTATCGATTTTTCAGACAGTTGGCTCAATTCGGATGATTTTTCAATCTCTTCAAAGGATATTTCATCCTCCAATATCATCTTTTTTATTTCCATACGGGTTTTCTCTGGCAGCGTTTTATACAATTCAAGCAGTGCTTTTGCCTGACGATTAATTTTGTTTTTTGTAATCATTTTACTATTCCTATTAAAATATTTTATCCAATGTTGTAAACCGGCAATAGTAATCGTAATCAATTCTTTCAATATTTCAAAAATTTCAAGCAATAATTTGACGTTTCGAGCAAAGAAATACCATCCCCTCCGTCGAGATCGCCAAAAAGAGTGCCGACACTTTCGGACTCACCCTCGATTACCCGGTTGGTGAGGGACAACCGGCCGCCTTCGACAAGCAGACCCTGCGGCGCCTCGCCGGGATCAAAACACCCACCACGCTCTCTGCTCTTTGCTTTTCCCATCTTGTCGGAAGTCAGATGTGTGTCTTTTCTCATATAATGGAACACAGATAACGCTGTTTGAGCGGATTTTCATGAATATTTACATGAGAATCTGTGATCATCTTCCTGATCTGCTTCATCTGCGTTCCATAAATACCAGTGCATTTCATTACCCACAACGTTCCATCTATAACCTATTTTTTGATTATTAAAACGTTTTGGAAAGCTTTGATCCGATGAATAGGATTTCCAGATATTAAAGACCGGCGAGGCAAGTTTCATGCAAATTGATTATCATGTGACTTCTCAAATAATCTCCCGGTAAGTAATGAATACATCGAAAACAGATAATCAAAGTATAAATGTAAAAACATGGTCGGGTGTTGCCATTGGTGGTTTTTTTCTGTCATTCATTACGGCATTTCTCTTTTTATTTTCCGGATATGGATATCAACTGGAAATTTGGCCTTTGGGAACGGCTTTTTCGGCATTAAGGAATAGTGCGTATGCCGCTTTCGGATTAATTCTTGTTAATCTTCTGGGTATCCATTTGGCCCGGCCTGCCGGAT
>JBHJOO010000406.1:0-5932 GCA_050329675.1 Balneolaceae bacterium | reverse complement strand
ATTGCCGGAAAAGTCTTTGGCTATAATTGTAATATCGTGTACTCCCTTATCCAGATATAAAATACCTTTGTCATCGTTATGTGTGTGGAAATTAAGTTCATTTCCATTTACACGATATAGCCTTTGATATCCTTTTCTTTTCCCAAACAGGAGGGGATAGGAGCGGTCAATAAACATCTGGCTTGCTTCTTTATAAGAGAACTGATTGGCTCTTGACCGGTATAAAGTGTCGGTATCAGCAATTAACAAAAGTTCATAAACGGCGTATGCATTATACGTTCTGTCTTTTCTGTCATAAACATCAACAGCAATTCCAAACGGACCTTCGGTTTGCACTGTTCCAAAGTTGTAGTGCGTACCACGCCGTACCGGATTTCTGGTTAAAATATTGGTTAATGAACCATCTTCAAGATCATATTCTTCAATTGCCAGTCCGGAAAAAACCGGCGGAATAGTATCTGGAACTTTTAAGTTGGTATATAATGGATTAAAGGGTTCAAATTCAGGTGTCCGGAGTTCAAAATGCAGATGTGGGGGGCCAATTCCGGTTGAACCGGTATAAGCAATCACATCACCGGCATTGAACCGGATATTTTTATGCTCAATAAAGTGATCTAAATCAGATATACGGTCTTGCAGCCGAATGGAATCAGCTACAGATTGAAGCTCTTTTTCAAATCGATTTAAGTGAGCATAGACTGAAAAAGAGCCGTCATCATGTTTCAGATAGATTACTTTTCCATATCCGGTTGGTGTAATACCGATTCTGTATACAATACCTTCTCTGGTAGCAAAGACCCTGAATCCTTCCTGTCCCCAGGTTTTAATATCCAGCCCGGCATGAAAATGAGCAGAACGCGTTTCGCCAAATGTGGATGACAGGTAAGTACTGGCATCCGTAGGCCAGACATAGTGAACATCCTTATCAAGAAAGTCTGGTGCCTGAGCTATGGCTGCCGTCTTAAGTAAGAACAGGAATGATAATAAAAATGATAAAGAGTACCGGTTTATCATGTTACATGAACCATTAAAGTAGAAATTTGATTTCCAAGCTTAGCTGTAATTATATCACCGGTATGAATTTCACCAACACCTTCCGGAGTTCCGGTAAAAATAAGGTCACCAGGATAAAGTGTAAATATTGAAGTCAAATAAGCTATTATTTTCTCAACAGGGAAAAGCATGTCTTTCGTATTTCCCTGCTGGCAAATTTTATCATTAATTGATAATTCAAGTATAAGATCATTTAAATCACCAATTGTTTCAAATGGCACAAAATTTCCGACAGGAGCAAATGTATCAAAGCCTTTGGCGATACTCCAGGGCTGACCTTTTTCTTTAGCCTTTTGTTGAATATCCCTGGCCGTTAAGTCAATCCCTACCGATATGGCTTCAATAATTGAGGCTGTTTCATCGGGTTGAATTCTTTTTGCTTTTTTCCCAATGAGCAGTACCATTTCTACTTCATGATGTACGGATTCAGATTGTACAGGAATTGTAACATTGCCGTTTCCAAATATTAGACTGCTGCGCGGCTTTAAAAAAACAACCGGTTCATTCGGTACAGGATTGTTTAATTCAAGTGCATGCCTGGCGTAATTTCGCCCAATACAATAGATGGAGCCAGCTGTTAGATGATTGAATTCAGGTATTTTAAAAGGATTCATAGAGATCAGTTCGATAATAATACAAATAAAAAAAGCCTTAACACAAATGTATTAAGGCTTTAAATAAAAAAAGTTAAAATCCTTAAACAGGATCTACATATACAAACTTTCTGCCGCCTCTGCGGTTTTTGAAAGTTACTTTGCCATCCGTTAATGCAAAGAGGGTATCATCGCCACCACGTCCTACATTGTCACCTGGATGAAATTTGGTGCCGCGCTGTCTTACAATAATGTTTCCGGCTTTTACAACTTCGCCGCCAAATTTTTTCACACCGAGCCTCTTGGATTCTGAGTCCCGTCCGTTACGTGTGGAGCCTTGTCCTTTCTTATGAGCCATTTGTTCCTCCTTTTACGAAATTTTTTCTATTTGTAACCGGGTAATGGCTTGCCTGTGGCCGTTCTTAACCCGGTATCCTTTTCGTCGTTTTTTCTTAAAGACGATCACTTTATCAGCTTTAAGATGATCAACAATCTTGGCTTCTACTTTTGAGCCTTTAATAGTTGGTTTGCCTACTTTTACTTTACCTTTGTCATTTTTGAATAACAGAACCTCGTCAAGGGTAATTTTTTCGTCATCGGAATGAATACGATTAACAAAAATTGTATCGTTTTCAGCAACTTTGTATTGATGACCGCCTATTTTTACTACAGCGTACATAATGGATAAATTTCTTACTTTTAAAAAAAATTCTTTGATAGAATCACAAGATAAATTTTTTCATAATCAAAACAAAGTTCAGATTTAACTGAGTTGGGTTTGATTTGTGATGAAGGAAAGTTTACCGTTTTTTTAATAATCACCTTCCACTGATTAACAAATTCTCATTCTGATTTTCAGATAATCACTCTTATCTTCCATGCCTTAAATCTAAAATAAATCAGAGACGGATTAAAAATTTAATATCATAACAGATATGATTACAAACCTGCTTAATAAAATTGAACAGAAAGAATATAACATAGGGATTATAGGGCTTGGATATGTGGGTCTGCCGTTAATGTGGACTTTTCATAAACATGGCATGCCTGTGCTTGGTTTTGATATCGACAAATTTAAGGTTGATTGCATTAACGATGGTATTCCGTATATCAAACATCTTGGAAAAGAGATGATGCAAACGCTGGCAGCGTCCGGCAGGTGTGATGCCACAACCGATTTTAAACGGCTTAAAGAAGCAGATGCACTGCTTATGTGTGTGCCTACTCCGCTGACTGAACACCGGGAACCCGATATGAGATTTGTTGAACAGACAACAGAAACCATCTCCAATCATTTGAGGAAAGGCCAGCTTGTAATACTTGAATCTACAACCTATCCGGGAACTACGGAAGAACTGATTATCCCGATACTGGAAAAGAAATCAGGATTGAAAGCCGGAAAAGATTTTTATGTAGCTTACAGCCCGGAAAGGGAAGATCCGGGTAATGTGAACTTTAACACGGAAAAGATTCCAAAAGTGGTGGGCGGCCATGGAGAAGATGCTCTTAAACTGGCAAGGGCTATGTACGACACATCCGTTGTCGAAACTGTTCCGGTTTCCAATACAAAAACAGCAGAGGCGGTAAAGTTGACTGAAAATATTTTCAGATCTGTAAATATTGCCCTTGTAAACGAACTGAAAGTGGTTTATGAAGCAATGGGTATTGATGTACACGAAGTTCTGGATGCAGCCGGAACCAAACCTTTCGGATTTATGAAATTTACACCCGGCCCTGGTCTGGGAGGACACTGTATCCCTATCGATCCATTCTATCTTACCTGGAAAGCGCGTGAGTTTGAGCGACACACCCGTTTTATTGAACTGGCAGGAGAGATTAATACCACCATGCCACAGTATGTTGTTGACCGTACGCTGGTAGCGTTAAATGCACACAAAAAAGCACTCAATGGCAGCTATATTCTGGTAATCGGACTGGCATATAAACCGGACGTTGATGACCTTCGTGAATCTCCTACATTTAAAATATTTGATTTGCTTGACAGATATAATGCGAATGTTCAGTACTATGATCCATATATCCCCGAAATATGGGAAACCAGGGAACACGCTGAATGGGCCGGGCTGAAGTCAATCGAATGGAACAGGAAAACAGTTGCTTCATTTGATGCAGTTGTGATCTCAACCAATCATTCGGAAATTGATTATGGCGAACTCGCAGAATTTTCGGATTGTATAATCGATACACGAAATGCCATGAAAGGCATCAGGCCAAAGAATGATATTCACATCTGGAAAGCCTGAAAATCAAACCACCCAATTTAACATAAACCGGGTGACAACCCCCACGGATATTGCAAGAGAAAAACTGACCAGTGTTCCAATTAATATGTATTCTGCCAGTATTTGATCATTGGCATTGCTGATACTTCCAAATCGGAATACGGATTTAGCTGCAATCAGAAATCCAACAGCCCCGAATTGATCCATCAGGATGAAAAGGAGAATAAGTATGCGTTCGAGGATGCCAATCCACATACCGGCTGCGTCCAGGCCGCGGTTCCTGTCTTCCTGCAGCCGGGCAGACAATTCTTCCTGCCACCGCGACATGGCTGCTGATACAAAATAACCAGAAGGCCACATAACAATAAAAAAAGCCGAAACCGTTACCCACAAAAAATAGGGATTAATTTCCAGGGAAATCATCGATTTGAGTTGCATCGAGCCGGAATAGATAATAGCAGCCAGAACCAAAACCATAATGTGGGCAAACTGATCGGCCAGAAATGAGATGAAAGTGTCGGGCCTGTAGCTTTTCCAAATATCAATCAGCAAATGTGTAAGGCCAATAAAGACTGGTATTTTCCATTTTGTCCAGTCACCCAGAAAAAACCAGCTTAACAGGATTACAATGAGGATATGGACATACAAATAACCGGATTTATAATTTTGGATTTTTCGCTGTTCGATCCATGATTCGGGCTGGACTAAAAAATCCGATACCATATGAGCCATCAAAAGTTTTAAAAAAACGATGAGAATTTCCTGAAGTGATTGTAATTCCACAAGCAGATTTTTTATAATGTTTAGGTTGTCCGGATTCTGTTACTTACAATCTCGGCAAAACGTTTCCTGAAAGCTGAAAGTCCCCACCATCCGGCCCCCTGAACCCTGTAACTAACCGAGCTTTGAGCAATACCTAATTCAACAGCTATCTCAGATTGTGTTTTCCCGGAAATCAGTAATGGAATAATTTGAGCCTGGTTCGATGTCCATTTTGAAATAATAACATCGGTCAACGAACATTCGGTTTCAAGCTCCCGGTTGATTTCCCTGCTGTTTGTCATAATACCCAGTGCCTGTCCTTTTTTAAAACTGTCGAGATGAAGGCCCGATAAGCGAAAGGCTTCTCCGTCACCTTCCCCGCTTTTAGCCGGTAAAAAATCAATGGTTCCGATTCCAATGGCTATTCTGCAATCCATAGTTTGATTCAGGATAATATACGATTGATACATCAGGAAAGAACGAATGATCAAGGCTGCATCAAGAGCAAATTCGGGAGTATGAAGTACGCCCTGAAAGCTGTCACCACGAAAGATTTGAAATTCCGTAAGATTTTCTCCGGAGCGCGGAATCGTGTTATATACCTGACTAAAAGCATTATTCAGAATCTGCAAAATTTTTTCCCGGCTATCTTTTTGCAGAGCCGATGATTCGATTATATCACCAGTAAGAACGGCATATATTGAATTGGCAGCCATACTTTATCATTAATTTCATCTAAATATAGGTCTATAAACTGATACATCCAAATTATCAGTTCTGATACTGATAATTATATTCTGATAAAAGCATGGAACCTGACCGGGGAGATGAGGGGGATCATTTACGGCAAGAGTTGAAAAAGAAGCAGCATAGCTGCGGGCGATCTTTTAGCCCGGAATTCATTCCAGGGACTGGATTCGCCCACAGATGCGAAAGTATAGATTACCTGCTGATAAACGTTTTTCCATCTTTACCCACACCGGTTATGGTAAGTGATTGCCATCCTCGTGGCAGGGGTGTATCGAGCTGAATAATGCCTTCATCAGTAATCTCAAGTCCGCCAAATCCTGCTAAAACAGCTTGCAGAGTTCCGCCGGCACCGGTTGCAAAGTAAGGGTTTTCACTTTGAGGAGTTTCTGCTATTACACCGAATGGCGGGCGTTCATTTGGTTTATAACTCTGTTTAAATAACTCATAAGCCTTATTCCGGTCACCCAGCCGGCTGGAAATAACAGAATAAACCGCCTGTGTCATCGCCGGGCCGTGTATTTTATCAACCCG
>JBHJOO010000101.1:0-3231 GCA_050329675.1 Balneolaceae bacterium | reverse complement strand
TTTTTATTGAAGTAAAGATACTTAAATCAATGGTAAAACGACTAATACTGCTTGCTCTGCTATTGTCTTTTAAAGTATCTGTTTTTGCACAGGCAGGATCAGATAAAAGCGAGAGGCTATTTAAAATTACAGACGCAGAAGCAGCAACTCAGCTTTTAATCTCCGGTCACAATCAACCGGCACACCAAATCGAGATAAATACGGATTTACTTTCAGAACAATCCTTAATCCCCGGCAGTCTGATTAAAGCCCCTGTTAATCCTCATACGGAACTTGATTTTGAAATTGTAAGAACGGCCCAATACCTGCCAAATACCCGTTCGGTAATTGCAAAAAGCAAAGATGGTTCAGGAGGATTACTGGTTTTTTCAATACAGGAGAACCGTATTATTGGTAAAGTTTATGATCTGAATGAAAACCGGGAGTTTGATATTAAATATGACACGCAATCATCATCTCATATTTTCAAAACAGCCGATCATTCCGATGTTCTTCAGTGCGGGGTTGATGAACATCTGCATATGCCTGATATCAGCATGCTTTCGAAGATGAGTATAGAAGAAAGCAGCAGCCGCACGAACGCTCCGAACATAGAAGCAATGGCATCGGTTATTGACGATGAAATAACGATAGACCTGCTCATCGTCTACACACCTGCAGCAAGACAATGGGCTGAGGACAGCCCATCATTTGGTTCTATTGAAAGCCTGATTGCTCAATCGATGGCTCTTTCTCAGGGTGCTCTGGATAACAGCGAAATCGGCATAAACCTCCGCCTTGTAAATGCCCGTCAGATTCAGTACGACGAGTTGAATGATGGCCTTACATCCGGTGAAAGGCTTGAGATTTTAACAGCCTCACCTGACTTTAACCCCTGGGAGGCACCGGATATGCTGAACGAAGTTCATGATTTCAGAGATCAGTACGGGGCAGATCTTGTGGCAGGATTTGCAAGAATCGAAGATACCGGAGGCCTGGCCTGGCGCCTTCCGGTGGTTTCCGGTTTTCCTGAAATCGGGTTTTCATTGAACCGGGTGCAGCAGGTAGGGTTTGGTTTCACACTTATTCATGAAATCGGCCATAATCTCGGAAATGTGCATGACAGGGATTCGAGATCTGTTGCACCAGCACCAGAGGTGGGTGGTTTATTTCAATATTCTACCGGATTCTCGTGGGAAACTTCAACAAACAGTTTTCAAACCATTATGAGCCAGATTCCGCAAAATCAGGCAACGACTGTTCAGTTTTTTTCTAACCCCAATGTGACAACTGGCGGATTTCAAACCGGTACAAATTCGGATTCCGGAATTGGGCCTGCAAATGCAGCTTTAAGCATGAACCAGTCTAAAAGATCCGTGGCTTTTTATCGTCCGTCGGAGTTAAACTCTCCCGGTGCCGTTTTATCGGAAGATTTTATAGAAGTAACCATGAACCGGGAAGACAGTTTCCCGTTTCCGCTGAGAATATCGAATATTGCGGAGACCGGTGATGAAGCACTTGTATGGAATCTTGATTTTGATTTTGTACAATCAACAGGAAAAATTAACAGTAATATAGGGTCAGCCGCCCCTTCAGGAAATAACCCTGAACTGCAGGAGGCCATTAATGTTCAAAACAGCCGGAATGGAACATCATCTGAATTTGCATCCATAAATAATGATAGTGAAATATTTTCAACTACATTTTCGCTCGGGCAGGGTTTTTCACTGGGCGAGCATGAAGCGGTGAATGGCTGGAGTGCTTTTACGGATTCCGAAAAATTTAATATCTCTTCGGCAAATCCTTCTGTAGGTTCAACTCATTTCAGGTTTGCTAAAAAACCGCAAGGAAATCCCTCCGATGCTAATAACGCCATAAGGGTTCAAAGCCCTTTTTTCGGGCCGCAGCCTTTTGGGGCATTTGAATTTACTGCAGATATTAATATCACTCCGAATACTCTTGGCGGTCTTGAACGGTATGATTTGCTCTTATTTGATGAAAGAATAGGTGCTACTTCATCAGGTGTCGTATTTTTTACGGATGGTTTTATCTATGTGCGTGATTTGGATAATGAAGGAAATGTAACTTTCAGACGAACAGTAACATTTCTTCCAAATGTTTACAGAGAGCTTAAAATTGAATATGATCCCGATAATGAAATGATTCGATATTTTTATGGAGGTACATTTATAACCGAAACGCCTTATATCGTTGGAAAACAGGTTGATTCTATCTTTTTGGTAAATTCAAATGAACAGGATGGTGTAACATTTGATCTGGATAATATACGGGTAACACGCCCATTTCAGCCTTTTTCATGGCTTGATGTTCAGGATTTGGGTGGAGTTGTTGCTCCGGGAGAATCAAGAGATATCATGTTAAATTTTCAAACCTTTGGGAAAGATGCAGGTGTCTATGAAACAAATCTTGTTCTTGGTACCAACGATCCGCTCAACCAAACCAAAGTAATACCGGTACGCCTGAATGTAAACACAGCGGTTTCACTTGATGAAAACCCTGAAATTCCGCAGGAAGTGAAACTGGAACAGAATTTTCCAAACCCGTTTAATCCGGGTACTGTCATTAATTTTGAGCTGCCACAGGCTGCAAATGTTACTCTGGAAGTATATAATGTGGTCGGACAGAAGGTCGCTACGCTTATTAACAATGAATCACGAACGGCCGGCCGGCATACCATTACTTTCGATGG
Source organism: Balneolaceae bacterium (assembly GCA_050329675.1). Lineage (GTDB taxonomy): Bacteria > Bacteroidota > Rhodothermia > Balneolales > Balneolaceae > CAYVBJ01. Next base: position 542 of record JBHJOO010000101.1, on the reverse strand, counting down.
ACGGGCACTTTCAAGCGGCGTCTATATTTACAGGCTTGTAACCCCGCAACAATCCTTAACAAGACGAATGACATTAATAAAATGAGAAAAGAATGTTTAAAAAAACGGGGTTCATTCTAACGATTCTATTTGCCGTTACGTTAATATTTTCCGGAGTATCATGCGGCGATGAAAAGAAAGATGAAAGTGAAATAACTGAAAGAAGAACAGTGCCAAAACTTGAAATGAGTGCAGAAGCGGAAAATCTGCTGTTTGAGCCGGCGGAAGAACCTGAGACCGGAATTACTGAATCTCTTTATGATGAGAAAGTTCTTGCTTACAGATATATTAATCCGGGTATAAGCATTAGCGATATTTTGAATTTTGAAAGAGGAAATCAAGTCAGAATTTCACTTGATCAGGATTTGACCATATCTGCAGAAATTCAGCGCAAACAGGAAGTACTTGATATCATTTCCATAACGGCAAAAGTACTGCCGCCAAATGAGGGTCAGATTGTTTTATCTGTTGAGAATGAAACCATTCGGGGGTCCATTACAGTG
>JBHJOO010000218.1:0-8702 GCA_050329675.1 Balneolaceae bacterium | reverse complement strand
GGTACAGTAACAGATCTGTCTCATGTGCTATATGATTATTCTCTTTTAAAATCTCACGTAGGTTTCTATCTGGTTGGCGAAGGCTATGAAGAGTTTTGCAGGGACTTAGGGTACCGTATGCCAATGATTGAAAAATTCAGGCGGTTACTGGAAAAAAAACCTGGAATTTATATAGGTGTTGTATCTGTGATTACTATCCTTTTAATCGGAATTTTATGGACAATTACCGATGGTTTCACACATTTTATTTTGATATCCGTCACAATATTTCTGATTTCCCTGTTTCCTGCACTTGAACTATCCATATCATTAATTAACAGATTTTTTGCCTGGTTTCTGCAGCCAAGAATATTGCCAAAAATGAACTTTGAGAATGGAATTCCCGATCACTGCAGAACGATGGTTGTGGTGCCTACAATGCTTACATCGTCCGATAATGTTAAAAATCAGATCGAAGCAATTGAGGTAAGGGCACTGGCTAACGGTGATCCGGGCCTGCAATTTGCACTGTTGAGTGATTTTCCGGATGCGGATGCAAAAACGCTCGATTCAGACGGGGAGATTCTTCGAACAGCAAAAAAACTGATTAGCGATCTCAATAAGAAATACAAATCGGTATATGGCGATAAATATATCCTGTTACACCGGGAAAGATTGTGGAATGAAAATGAAAAAGTTTGGATGGGATGGGAACGCAAGAGAGGGAAACTTGAGGAATTTAACCGGTTGCTGTGTGATCCGAAAGCTGAAACAACGTATACATTGCAACAGGGCGAGTTTATCAGTTTGTTAAAAAAGCATCCTGTCAGGTTTGTAATTACTCTCGATGCAGATACAAAACTCCCTCCTGAGGGAGCCGTTGATCTTGTGAGAACGATTTCTCATCCGCTGAACAGGGCATGGTACGATTCATCATTAAAAAGAATCAAAAAAGGATACGGTATTATTCAGCCCAGAATATCCATTCCGCCGGAATCAGCCCGTAAAACATTATTTACAAAAATATTTTCCGGAAATGTTGGCCTGGATCCCTATTCAACTGCCGTTTCCGATATTTATCAGGATTTAAACGGCGAAGCTGTTTTTACTGGCAAGGGCATTTATGATGTATATGCTTTTCATAAAGTACTTAATAACAGATTTCCTGAAAACCGTATTCTTTCCCATGATTTAATTGAAAGTACATACCTGAGAGCCGGCCTCGCAACAGATATTGAGCTTTACGATGATTACCCGTCAAACTACACTGGTTTTTGCAAAAGAAATCATCGCTGGGCAAGAGGGGACTGGCAAATTGCTGCCTGGCTGTTTCCAAATGTTCCGGAGAAACACGGGAAAGTGAAAAATCCGATAAACCTGTTGTCGAAATGGAAAATTTTTGATAACCTGAGAAGGTCATTGACCCCCTTTTTTATAGTTGTGTTTCTGGCCGCCGGCTGGTTTTGGCTGCCCGGCCATGCCGTTATCTGGACACTTGCGGCTCTTGGAATTCTTGCATTCCCGATTTATGTAACACTTTCAACTGACCTGGCTAACAGGCCTGCAAGAGTAAAATGGAAATTATATCTTGAAAAAATCAGGATTAATTTAAAAATCAACACGTTACAGTTCATCTCAACACTGATCGTTTTGCCGCATCAGGCAATCATTCTGCTTGATGCAGCCATAAAAACAATCTGGAGATTAAAAGTTACCAAAAAGAAGCTGCTTGAATGGGTAAGTTTTTCACATGTAGAGATGACATCAAGCAATACATTGCAATCGAATATATTGCTTTTGTTGCCATCGGTTATTTTGGGTGTCATATTAATCATTGTTTCATTAGTAACAGATACAGGCATACTTTTTATTACTGCACCCTTTGCCGCTCTGTGGATTTCAGCTCCTTATTATGTGTGGCAAATTAATAAGCCATCTGTGAAATCAAGACATATATTCACAGATATTGAAAAACAAAAATTAAGATGCTATGCCCGCCGTACCTGGTTCTACTTTGAGCGCTTTATGAATGAAAAGCACTCCTGGCTTCCCCCCGATAACTATCAGTCGAACCCGCTTTTACCAGTCACAAACCGGACTTCTCCAACAAATATCGGCCTCGGGCTGACATCGTTTGCTGTTGCATATAATATGGGCTATCTCACATTCGGACAAATGTTAAATCGTATTGAGAATACTCTGTTTTCGTTGCAGCTTCTCGAAAGATACAATGGACATTTTTTTAACTGGTATGAAACCCAAACCGGTGAAGTATTACAACCTCGCTATATTTCAACCGTCGATTCAGGTAATCTTGCGGCAGGATTAATTGTTGTAAAGCAAGCGGTAAAACAAGAGTGGGAATCTAAAGGATTTAACAAAAACATCTGGAATGGTCTACATGATACCGTTACGGTAGTTGAAGAGATTTTCAGGGAGCACTTTGAAGGTTCCAGAATTCCAGGGGAAATATACAGTGAAGTAAAATTTCATGCAGATAAATTACTGAATCAGATAAGCCGCAAATGCCCGCAGGAAGTATCTGATTGCCTTGATCATCTAAATATAATGAAAAAGGATGCCCTGAAGTTATCGGCTGTAAATTTATTACCCTCACGTCATTTGCTGGGTGATGAACTGATGGAAAATCTTCTCTTTTGGATGGAAAGCCCCCTGATGATAATTGAATCATTAAAATCTGAAATGGAGTGTTTTTCTGAAAATGGAAGGATTTACTCCGGGTTTAAATCAGTCAGGGAAATTTTTGATTATCTGAAAGAAATTGGTAAGAATAATTCCGGTCTAAAAAAAATCGAACGCTGGAAAAGACAAAAAGATAATATCATAAAAATTAGTGAGCAGCTCATTCAGGAGATGGATTTTACATTTCTATATCTGAAAAAACGAAAATTGTTTAGTATTGGTTACAATGCCGATAAGGCACAACTGGATGAAGGAACATATGATTTACTTGCCAGCGAAGCCCGAATAGCCTCCTATATTTCAATTGCAAAGGGTGAAATTCCGGTTGATCATTGGTTCAAGCTTGGCCGCAGGCTTACAAGTCTTGAAAAAAATGAGATACTGTTGTCATGGGGCGGTACCATGTTTGAATACCTGATGCCTGTCATGTTTATGAGATCATTCCCGAATACATTGCTGAGTCATACTTACGACCAGGTAGTTCAGTGGCAAAGAGAATATGCGGCGCGAAGAGGCCTGCCATGGGGGCAATCCGAAAGTGCTTATTATTTTCTGAATATAGAAAAACACTTTCAATATCGTGCTTTTGGCGCCCCGGGGCTTGGGCTTAAAAGAGGCCTGGCTGAAGATTATGTTGTGGCTCCCTATGCAAGCTTTTTGGCATTAATGATTGATCCCAAAAATGCTTTAAAAAATTTGATGAAGATCGAAAAAATGGGAGGGTTGGGTACGTTTGGGTTTTTTGATGCAGTCGATTTTTCACCATACAGGCTGAAAGAATCGGAAGAGTATAAAATTGTGCATACCTATATGGCTCACCATCATGGAATGAGCCTTCTGTCATTGGAAAATATATTAAATGGCTGGAAAGCCCATCACTATTTTCATTCGGATTTACAAATCAAGGGATGTGATCTGTTGTTACAGGAACGAATTCCGCGTGGCATACCGGTTAAAGAACCTCACCCGATCGAAGTTGAACTTGAACCGGGTGAACAAAAAAAGGTACAAAGAGTGGTCGAACATGCCGGTATGGATGAGCTGGACTCATCACCACCCCGATTGCACATACTAACGAACGGGCGATCGGCATCCATTGTGACTCATGCAGGAACAGGCTGTTCTTACTACAAAGATATTGCCCTTACCGAATGGAAAGCGGATGCTGCATCTGATTTAAATGGATTGTTCTTCTACATTAAGGATACAGACTCCGGTAAATTCTGGTCGGCCGGCCACCAGCCTGTAAAACGACAACCGGACAGGTACGATACCTGGTTTCACAATGGTAAAATTGTGACGTCAAGAGTTGATGATTGGATTGAAACAACTACAGAAGTCTGTGTTTCGTCCGAAAGAAATGTTGAATTGCGAAGGCTTACCCTTACAAATTATTCCGACAAAGTAAGAACGATTGAAATTACAAGTTATGCTGAAATTGTACTGAACAGGCAGGTGGATCACAATTCACATCCTGCATTCTCGAGATTGTTTATCCAAACAGAATACCTTGCAGAAAATCATGCCATAATTGCCAGGCGAAGGCCGCGTTCTGAAACGGATGAAGCTCATTGGCTGGTTCATACGATTACTACCCAGGAACTGGAAAATCTGACAAAACCACTTCAATTTGAAACCGAACGGGCTAATTTTATTGGCCGGGGGCGAAATCTTGAAAATCCAGCAGCTATGGATCAAGGCCATGAATTGCGTGGTGTAATGGGCAATGTTTCTGACCCGATTATAAGCCTCAGAAAACAAATCCAGCTAAAGCCGGGTGAAAAAAACCAGGTTTCGTTTACACTTGGCAGGGCTGAAACCCGGGATGAAGCTGTTCATCTTGCAACCATTTATAATAATCCGGAGACAGCTGAACGCGAATTAAATATGTCGTCTGTATATAGTGATATTGAATTGGAACATCTTGGAATTACTCCAAAGCAAGCACATTATTTTCAAAAATTGGCTTCATTTTTTATCTATCCCGATAAAAGATACAGAGCATCTGAGAAACTTTTGAAACAAAACAGGCAAAAACAGTTCGGATTATGGGCTTATGGTATTTCAGGTGATGTTCCCTTATTAGTATTCCGAATTGACCACTCCGATCAACTCAAAGAAGTAAAAAAATTATTGAAAGCTCATTTGTTCTGGCGATATAAAGGCCTGGATGCAGATCTCCTTATTTTAAATGATCATCCGCCAGGATATGCAGATGAACTTCACCATGCAATCAATCAGATGATTGAATCTTCTTTGGAGTCGGACTCATATCACAAAAAAAGGGATGTTTACTTGCTTCAATCGGATAAAGTTACAGTAGAAGATGAAATTCTGATCCTGACCGTAGCATCGGCTGTTTTTGAAAAAAGACTTCCGGATGAATCAAATTTAAGAGTAAAAAAAGAGTGTAAGTCGTTTTATAAAAAAACCACTGATCAACAAAATGAAATAATTGATCCTGAAAAAACTTCCCCCGTAAGCCAATTGAACGCAAATGGCCTGAAATTTTATAATGAATTCGGTGGATTTTCACAAGATGGAGATGAGTATCATATTTTTATCAAACCGGATTCTGAAACCGGTAAACCTGTATTCCCGCCTTCTCCGTGGATAAATGTTATTTCAAATAAAAAATTTGGCTTCATAGCCACAGAAAGGGGAGCAGGCTATACCTGGAGCGGAAACAGCCGCGAAAACAAGCTGACTACCTGGTCGAATGATCCTGTAACGGATCCGCATTCAGAAGCCATTTATATCAGAAATAACAGGAGTAATAAATATTGGAGTCCGATTCCCGGCCCTGCACCCGGTTCCGGCAGTTATAAAACCATTCACGGATTCGGATATACAAAATATCAGCATTTTTCGTCCGGGCTGAGGCAGGAATTATTACAGTTTGTACCTGTTGATGATTCAGTTAAAATAAATATTCTTACTCTTGAAAATTTAAGTGAAGAACGGCTGAGTCTTTCTCTGTTTACCTATTTGGAATGGGTAATGGGGGTGGACCGGATCCGGTCATCAAGGTATGTAATACAGAATGTTTCAGAAAGCGGTAACAGGCTTTATGCTCAAAATCACTATAACAATGAATTTGCAGGCCGGACATCTTTTCACACTGTTTCGATTCCCGGTTCGGATGCACAATCAAAATACACTACGGATAGAAAATTATTTATAGGAAGAAACCGCTCACTTGCGAATCCGCAGGCAGTACAACCTGATCATCAGCTTGATAATAAAGTGATCACAGGTGATGATGTTTGTGCTGCATTTCAGACAGAAGTTGAACTTGAAACCGGTGATATATGTGAAGTTATTATTTTAACAGGCGAGGAGAGTACAAGAGAAAAATGCGATGAGCTGATAGAATTTTACTCACAAGCTAACCATGCACATGAAGCGTTTGATGAGGTTAAAAATGACTGGAAAAAGAAATTAACCCGAATTCAGGTAAAAACACCAGATGATTCACTTGATGTAATGGTAAATGGATGGCTGATGTTTCAGAATTTATCGAGCCGGATGATGGCCCGGACAGCGTTTTACCAGGCTGGCGGTGCGTATGGTTTTCGGGATCAGCTTCAGGATGCCATGGCGGCTCTTTATGTGGATCCTGAAATTACAAGAAATCAAATTTTGCTTCATGCAGAAAGACAGTTTCCGGAAGGGGATGTTCAGCACTGGTGGCATCCTCCGACGGGCAGGGGAGTACGAACAAAAATAACGGATGACCGCCTGTGGCTGCCTTATGTAACAGCATTTTATATTCAGTCGACGGGTGATAAATCCATCCTGAAAGAAGAAATTCCCTATATCAAAGCACGTCAACTCGAAGAACATGAGCATGAAGCTTATCTTGAACCTGAAAAATCGGATATTACAGGTTCACTATATGAACATTGCTGCAGGGCTATTGAAATATCTCTGAAGTTCGGTGACCATGGCATTCCTTTAATGGGCAGCGGTGACTGGAATGACGGCATGAACAGGGTTGGTGAAGGAGGCAAAGGTGAGAGCGTCTGGCTCGGGTTTTTTCTCTATTCAGTGCTAACCGAATTCCAGGAAATTTGCACTATCATGGGTGATAAGGAACGGAAAAAAGAGTACAAATCTCAGGCTTCTCTTTTAAAAACAAATTTAAATAATCATGGATGGGATGGGGAATGGTATTTGCGGGCTTTTTATGATGATGGCACACCATTGGGCTCCTCAAAAAATAAAGAGTGCAGAATTGATGCCATTTCACAATCCTGGGCAGTTATATCCGGTGCAGCAAAAGCTTCTTATAGTGAAAAAGGACTACTTGCTGTAGAGCAAAATCTGATTTCTGAACATGACAGGATTATTCGCCTTCTGACACCCCCTTTTGATCGTACTGAAAAGAATCCAGGATATATAAAAGGGTATATTCCTGGTGTACGTGAAAATGGCGGACAGTATACGCATGGTGCGCTATGGACTATAAAGGCGTTTGCCATGGCGGGAAACGGAAACAAGGCTGTGAGATACTTAAATATGATAAATCCCGTTAATCACGGGCGAACTGCTGCTGATGTTATTTGCTATAGCAAAGAGCCATATGTTGTGGCTGCTGATGTATATGGTGAACAGCCATTAACAGGAACCGGTGGATGGACATGGTATACCGGATCAGCTGGCTGGATGTACCGGGTAGCTTTAGAATCTGTTTTAGGATTCCGGCTTGTGAATAATGAGATTGTACTTGAACCGGTCATTTCTTCAGAATGGGAGGAATATGAGATTTCATATCATATCGATGATGAAACCATTTACAGAATTAAGCTGAGAAACCCGAATCGTATTGAGCGGGGAAAATTAGAAGTTTCAGATGCTGCTGAATCAGAAGTAAAATGCAAAAATGGTTTGGCGGTAATTCCTATTCAGGGGGATAAAAAAGAACATCTGATTACTTTGGAAATCAGGCCGGAAGGTTGAAATCACACCCCAATATGCTGTAAGGAATTTCCCTACAGACAATTCGTATTTTCCCTTACAGGGAATCAGTTATTCTGAGTACTCAAAGTGAGAGTGATACGTAATATTTTATAGATGAGGGACTAGCGTCAGAAGAGAAAACGAATTGAATCGTAAACGTCATAATTCGGAGTAAAAAAAATGGGTAAAATTAAAGCGTATATAGTAGATAACAATGTTCTTAATCGCCACATGATTACAAATACAATCAAAAAAGAAGGCGATATATTAGCTGTTTTGAGTTCTAATTGCGAGAACCAAAGAAGCATTATAAGTGAAATAGGAAATATAAATCCGAATGTGGTGTTAATCGGTATAAATTCTGCAGAATCAAAAAACTTTCAACTGTTTAGGTCAGTACGCCAGAAATTTAAATCATTACCGGTTATAGTTTTAATTCCGAAGAATCCGGAAGGTGCAATTGCTGGCATTCAGGCATTGAAAGAAGGTGCCGTTGAAATTATAACTCTTCCTGAAAATAGCAGCACCATTTTACTTGCGAAAGATCATCTGAAAAAAAGACTCATATCCTTTATAAGTAGTATTCCGAATATAAACGTTGATTTATTATCCGGAGATAAATCAAAAACTGATTATCAGATAAATCCAAAATTAACAGTCAACAGAAGTGTCAATCCGGTCGATTTGGTTATTATAGCCGGCTGTACTGGCGGGATTCGGTCTCTTTTTTCACTTATCAAAGAATTACCTTCCGATCTATCCGTACCCGTATTGGTTGTGCAGCATTTGCCTTACAACTTTACGGGTCAGCTTGCCGAAGAGCTGAATAAAATCTCAAAACTAAGAGTCGATGAAGCCGATCACGGAGATTTAATTGTGCCGGGCAGGGTTTTAATAGCTCCCGGTGGATATCATATCAATATAAAAAATGATGGTACAGATGAAACAATAGCATTACACAGAGGGCCCCGTGAGCAGAAATGCCGTCCTTCAATCGATGTGCTTATTCGATCTGCAAGATATGTTTACGGTGGTAATCTGCTGACAGTATTTTTGTC
>JBHJOO010000076.1:0-2594 GCA_050329675.1 Balneolaceae bacterium | reverse complement strand
CTATAATCTGGCAACGGGAGAAGTTGTCGAAATAACTCCTCCTGCCAAAGAAGCTATCACCGTTTCTATTCTCTCATCGGATGGCAAAGAAGTATTCGGAAATAAAAGTGCAGGCTTGTATGATATGGGCGATGGTATTGCCTTGTTCGAATTCAGAACTAAACAGAACACCCTTGGTTTTGAACTGATTGAAACCGTAAATAAAGCCTGTGATATTGTAAAACAGGATTTTGACGCACTTGTCATTGGGCATGACGATGAAAATTTCAGTTATGGTGCCAATCTGATGGAAGCCGGGGTTGCCCTTAAAGAAGGCAATCATAATCTGATAAAACAGGCAGTACAAAACTTCCAGGATACGGCCGTAGGGCTCAGATATCAGCCGTTTCCTGTGGTGGTTGCTGCTTTTGGACGTACTTTTGGCGGAGCTGTTGAATTTATGATTCACGCTGATAAAGTAGTAGCATACCACGAATTATACTGCGGACTCATCGAATTGGGAGTTGGATTGATACCAGCCGGCGGTGGCACCAAAGAGATGCTCTACAGAGCAATGCAGCGCGTTACAGAAGAAGACCGCGCAGATCCAATGCCATATATCAAAGAAGTTTTCAAAACCATTGGAATGGCAAAAGTATCGGATGGAGCGCCGAAGGCGAAAGAACTTGGTTTTTTGAAAGAATCCGATATTATTGTAATGAATCGTGACCTGCTTCTTAAAACCGCTAAACAACAGGCCAGGGCTTTAGCTGATGCAGGTTATCGCCCGCCCATTCCACCTAATATAAAATTGATGGGACAAACAGGTTATAGTGCTCTCAAGCTAATGCTTTATATCATGAAGGAAGCTAATTATATATCTCCCTATGATGAAGTTTTAGCGGAAAAAGTGGCCTATGTAATGACAGGCGGGGATTTAAGTGAACCTCAGGAAGTGCCTGAAGCATTTGTGCTGAAACTGGAACGGAATGTGATTCTGGATTGCTTCAGTGATGAACGGACTCACGCCAGGATGAAACACATGCTTGAGAAGGGTAAGCCATTGCGAAATTAATATTTATACAAATTGTTAAGCTTACAAATGGTATGTATGGCAAATAACATGAACTCAATTTCAGGAATCAATAATTTAAACAACTCAATCCCCAATACTTATGAGTAATAAAGAAATCTACATAACTGCTGCAACCCGGACTCCATGCGGAAAAGCCAATAAAGGGTCACTCCGGTTTACCAGGCCGGACTCCTTGGGAGGGATTGTTATTCAGGATTTACTGAAACGATCTCCGGGCCTTGAACCTGAAATGATTGATGATGTTGTAATAGGGTGTGCATTTCCTGAAGCCTCTCAGGGGCTGAATGTTGCCCGCCAGATTGCTGCGCTGGGAGGCCTGCCCGATTCAGTGCCGGGTATGACAATCAACCGCTTTTGCTCGTCGGGTTTACAAACGATTGCTATGGCTGCAGAACGGATTATGACAGGTGGTGCTGATATAATTATTGCAGGCGGAGTTGAAAGTATGTCTCTTGTTCCTATGGGCGGATATACAGTCCACCCGAATCCAACTCTGGTGGACGAGTATCCGGAAATGTTTATCAATATGGGTTTGACAGCAGAAAATGTAGCTGAAAAATATAATATTTCGCGTGACGACCAGGATGCATTTGCACTGCAAAGCCATCAGCGCGCTGTTTCTGCTTGGGAGAGTGGTAAATTAAAAGATCAGATCACACCGGTTCAGGTTAAGCATAAATTTGTAACTGCTGATGGTGAGGTTGAAGAGAATTTGTTTGAATTTTCAGAAGACGAAGGCCCGAGAAAAGATACTTCCCTTGAGGCACTTGGCAAACTGAGTGCTGTATTTAAAGTTGGCGGCACTGTAACAGCAGGCAATTCCTCTCAGATGAACGATGCTGCCTCTGCAGTAGTCGTTATGAGCAAGGAAAAAGCAGATGAACTTGGCTTTGAGCCTATGGCCCGGTATGTTGGTTTTGCCGTTGCAGGTGTTGCACCGGAGTATATGGGAATAGGCCCGGTTGAAGCAATACCAAAGGCTTTAAAACAAACAGGCCTGAAACGTGATGATATTGATTTGATAGAATTGAACGAAGCATTTGCAGCACAAAGCCTTGCCGTAATTCGTGAACTTGATTTAAATCAGGAAATTACAAATGTAAATGGCGGGGCCATAGCGATGGGGCATCCTCTCGGCTGCACGGGGGCCAAACTGACGACACAAATACTTTATGAACTCAAATTGCAAAATAAAAGATATGGAATGGTAACCATGTGTATCGGAGGGGGAATGGGCGCCGCAGGTATTTTTGAAAAATTATAAATTGAAACCAAAAAAATAAAAATTAAACTTTAAATAAAACCATCCTTGGAGAGGGTGTGAAAAAATGAATAATCAAGTATTTAAAACACACCTTCTATTTTACCACGAAGTCACGAGGACTCGAAGAATCACGAAGGAGAGTATTCTGATTTTATTATACTTTGAGTACCCTCGTGACTTATATAAAAAGAAAGTCAAGGATATATTTTACCCATGTCTTAAAACTCGAAGCTGAAAAATGTTTACAACGGATAC
>JBHJOO010000411.1:0-3420 GCA_050329675.1 Balneolaceae bacterium | reverse complement strand
CTTCACTATTAACCTGTTTCCTGGCTTCTGAAATCAGCTGATTGGCTTTATCCAGTGAGCGGTGAGCCCGTGCAAAGCCGGAATCTGTTCGAAGCTTGTCGTTCAATTTTTTACGGTACGCGGATACCGCCAATGTGAGAACCGGAAACAGAATTAAAATCCAGAACCAGGCCGATTTGTAGAGACTGTCAGACTGTTGCTGCCAAACGGCAAGCCCTGTAATCGGCTGAAGTGAAAAGCGATCGGATGCAACCATAATTTGTCCGTCAACGGCAGGCCTCTTTACAGTAAAATCAATAGCTGGTAATGTTTTACGTACAATTCTCCGGGAATCAGGGTTGTAATAGGCAATGGTTGATTCAGGAATTTGAAATGTTCCGGCAGTTCGGGCAACAATTAATTCGGTAAATGATTTCACACCCCTGATTGTATTTCCCCTGCGTTGTACATCACTGCTTTCATCCGGAGAGTAAATATCAAATCCATCCGGCAATTGATATACGGGCCTTGAAATAAGGGGAATGTTTCCGGTTCCTTCTACCCTTGTTGTCAATTCAATTGTTTCACCAACGGTGAATTCACGTCCATTCAATTCCCTGTTAAAATTAAAATTACCAACAGCACCTATGTTCACTGCATTTTCAATATCAGGAATATCCCGCACATTTATATGAACTGTCTCTGTTTCAATAGATATTCTTCGCTGGTTGGTTCCGAAACCACTAAAAAGACTGCCGAACGGATCGTTTCTTTCGGGCCTGCTTCTGATTCCCAGATTAAAAGAAAACGGGTTAAGCTGAAGTTCACCACTTCGTGTAGGGAACAGGGCATATCTCATTAACACCGCTTTACGGTATCTGACTCCGTTTAATATTTCCGATTCCGCTCTTGGCTGCTCCACATTTTCAAGCTCTTCTTTCCAAAAGCCGTCTGTCCGCCAGCCCGGATTTGGTTGATATGACGTTACTTCAATTCCCTGTTTAAAATAGAGTACCAGGCTTGCAATAAGCTGCTGACCCCGAACCGGCCTTTTATCGTTCACTTCAATTTCCATAAAAATATCGGGCAGGCGACGGTTCGCATCAGTTGAAAGATTACTCTTTTCAAGGACTTCTATCTGGATTGGTGATGTTTTATGCATCTCACCATCAACAGGAATTGTAATTGAAGGGATTGTATAATTGCCTTTCTCACGGGCTATGAATGAGTAAGTATATGTGATAGCCGTGGACGTCCGGCCATTAATCATGCTGATGCTGGTACCACGAGATGGAGTGGAAGAGAGAAGCCTGACGCCACTGAATTCAGGCAGTACCGGCATCTCCACATTCCTTACAGAACTGCCCTTGATTTCGATAGTTAAAGTAAACTGCTCACCAATAAAAACTTTATTTTCGGATACTGTCGCATCTATTGAGAAATCCTGAGCGGACAACTCTATAGGAATAATCAGGGCAAACAAGAATAACAGAAATATGTACCCGGTATTGAGACTTCTACCAATCCTTGTCATTTGATGATTTATTTTCACTTGATTCTTTTTTCATATCTTTCAGCAATTCTCTTTCACGCTGTTCAAGAGCATCCAGTACCCGTTTGGCTTCCTCCAGGCTCATTTGCTGAGGCTGAGGCTGGTTATTTTCCTGATCTTGCGGATCAGAGGGCTGGTTGTCCTGATTCTGCTGATCCTGATCCTGGTCCTGATTCTGCTGCTGATCCTGATCTTGTTGATCCTGGTCTTGGTCTTGGTCCTGGTCCTGATTTTGATCCTGTTGCTGCTGTTGCTGATCTTCCTGTTCCTGTTTTTTTTGCAAGGCCAGTTCATAATTGAATTTGGCATCCGGATCATCAGGATTTTTCTTTAACGCTTCCCGGTATTGAGCAAGAGCCTCATCAAATTGTTCCTCGTTTGAAAAAAGATTTCCAATGTTGTAATCGGCCTTTGATTTTTCAGCAAGATCATCCGTTAAATCCTTAAATCTTTCGAAAGCTTTGGCAGCTTCTTCGTTATTCCCCAGCTTCGCAAAAGCATTCCCAAGGTTAAAGTGCAGACGGGGATTCTCCGGATCATTATCTATTGCCTTTTTGTACAGTTCTACAGCAGCGGCATAATCGCCCTGGCGATAAGCTTCATTTGCTTTACGCGCATCATTCAGTGAAGATCCGGTAAAAATCAGGATGATCAGCAGTAAATAAAAATATCGTATGGTCATAATTATCATTTCAACATTTTAGCAGATAAGTAACGACTGAGTGACTATAAGATTATATCATTACAACTGTTCGGCCAGTGTAAGTGTTTCATTATCCAGTTTCATATTTGTAAAAACATTTGAAACATCATCATTCTCATCAAATTTTTCCATCATTCTGAGGTTGGATAATGCAATACTCTCATCCACTTTGACTTCGGTTGCAGGTATTCGCACAAGTTCGGCCGAATCTATGATATAACCGTTTTTTTCCAGCTTGTTGCGGGTATCAATGAGACTTTCCCTGGTTGTAATGATTTCAAAAAAATCTTCATCAGCGGTAACATCCTCCGCTCCGGCGTCGATGGCAGCCAGCATAAACTCTTCTTCATCTAATCCGCCGATGGGTACACGAATGACACCTTTTTGTTCAAACATATAGGCTACAGAACCGTCAGTGCCAAGATTTCCACCGTGTTTTGTGAAAATGTGACGAATTTCACCGACTGTTCGGTTGTAATTATTGGTTGTTACCTCAATAAAGAAAGCAATACCGCCCGGGCCGTATCCCTCATACGTGGTTTCTTCATAATTTCCGGAACCATCGTCAAGTTCACCGGTCCCCTTCTTAATAGCCCTTTCAATATTATCTTTGGGAAGATTAACAGCTTTGGCATTATCTATTGCAAGTGAAAGCCTTGGATTGCCGTCAGGATCACCACCCCCCTCGCGGGCGGCGATCGTTATTTCCCGAATATGTTTCGTAAAGATTTTTGACCTTTTGGCATCTTCTTTTGCTTTCTTATGACGTATATTTGCCCATTTGGAATGTCCTGCCATAATTTCAACTAATAAATCAGATTATTTCAGATTTGAGTAAGAAATACAAATATAAAAGTATTGAAGATTTTCACCTAATCAGAATGATTATTCATTCAGGTTTCATAATAAAATAATAGCACATGAATTTGTTGTTTATGGTGGCTGTTATTTACGCTCGAATTTTTTTAATCGTATTTAATTGTAAAATTAAATTGATCTGTTCTTAGTTATGAATTAGAATACGTAAACTTGATTTACGGACAATTTATTTTAATACATTAAACAGATATTATTCACCTGAATAATTCCTGAAATCCGTAAGTCCCGAATACTTTCAGGATGGCTTATTGGTTTGATTTTCAACTTTTACGGTTACTCTTGCGAATTTCAGGTACATTTTGAAAAC
>JBHJOO010000463.1:0-3897 GCA_050329675.1 Balneolaceae bacterium | reverse complement strand
AGCACCTCTTTATGGTAGCTTCCGGTCGTATCAAGCAAAAGCAGGGTATGGCCGGTTGGTGCGGTATCCATCACCACAAATTTTCTTTTGGCCTGATGAAGGGCTTTTGAAAAAGCCTGAAAAACAGCCACCTCTTCCGTGCAGGGCGATTCCAGGTCTTCACGCAGCAGATTTATCTCTTCTTCCGTTTTATTCTTGCCGCGCTGGCTCAGAACTTTCTCTATGTATACCTGTTTCTCCTCTCCGGGGTCTATCCGGTCAACCGTCAGATTGTCCGGCAGTTCCATATTACCGATATGATCCATCAGATGCGCAGCCGGATCGGTTGTGGTAAGATGGACGGGGTATCCGCGTTGTGCCAATTTCAGAGCTACTGCAGCTGCAATAACGGTTTTCCCAACGCCGCCTTTTCCCATGGTCATTACCAGGCCTTGATTCTTATCAGCTGTAATATTTGCAATGAATTCATCCAGATCAGGCAAGTGACTTTCAACCTGTTCGGTTAAAATAGAGCTGCTGTTTTCTTTGATCTTTTCTTTATCCAGCGGCTCAAAAACGGTGCGTAACCGGTCGAGCCCTAATAAATTATAAGGCCTCAAAGGGAACACAAGCTGTTGCAGGTTCTTAAGGCGTTCAGGCATCTGCTCAAGGGATTTGTCCGCCTTTTGTTTCATCTTTCGGGCAAAGGGATCCGATTCATCCACAGGTTCAAAATAGCCGTTGATCAGCAGTACCTGATTGGAGAGTCCCATTTCATCCAGTTCCCTGCCGGAACGGTCTGCTTCACGCAGGGCAGAACCGTCCGGACGGCTGACCAGATAAACGGTCGTTGCATCTTCATCTTGAAGGCGTTCTACCACTTTCTGATAGCGCTCCCGGCTGGTTTTTAGGGCCGAGGATGGGCCGATGCAGGATGCACCATCGGGGTTGGATTCAATAAAATCGCTCCATGCGGCCGGCAGCTCCAGCAGCCGCAGTGTATGGCCGGTCGGGGCCGTGTCAAAAATAATGACATCGTAAGGCTGATCATCCTCATCGCCGGCAACATAGCGGGCAAACTCGTCGAAAGCGGCAATTTCTGTAGTGCAGGCACCGGAAAGTTCTTCCCTGATTTTTTTGATCTCATGCCCGGGGAGAATGTTTTCCAATGGGGATATGACCCGGTTTCTGTACTCTTCAGCCGAGAGTTCCGGATCGATATTTACGGCATGCAGATTCTCAATCCTGTTTATGCATGTAATTTTTTCCGTGACGTCTGTTTCAAGAACTTCTTTCAGGTTCGATGCCGGGTCAGTACTGATCAGAAGTATGTTTTTTCCTTCATCGGCCAGTTTTATGGCAGTAGCACTGGCGAGTGAGGTTTTGCCCACGCCGCCTTTGCCCGTAAAAAAAATATAGGGTGTTATTTGTGGTAATTTCATTTTCTAAAAAATTATTGATGAATTTTATCAGGTTTATCCTGACTGTTAATTTCATTTTTAAAGTTAGATATTGATTTCTCAAAAGGGTTAGTGTTTCAACAGCATCCGCTTCCCGGTGCGCAGCCGTTGGATGGAACACCAAGCAATTCATTTGCTGTGCGGACAATCGATTGTGTCATTTGCTGCCGGCGGTATATACCCGTTTGCATGGCATTGATAAGCTGTTGTATGGAAATGGCACCATTTTTTCCTTTTTGAAACAGTACAGCCATCTCATTTTCATTTCCTTTTTCAACCGCCATTTCTAAGGCAAGCAGTAATTCTGAAATTTCCGGTGAGCTGTTTTGTTTTTCAAATCCAGGTTCCGGATTCATACCGAGCCATTCCGTGAGTTGTTGCCTGTCCGGATAGCCACCTACGGAAAGCAACTCATCGTTTACAAAAATTAACGGCAGGATATCTGACCCCTCATTTTTTAACCGGGCCAGCACCAGTGGATTTGCTTTAAATACTTCCGGTTCCTGGCCTAAATTAAAACGTTTCACTTCAATTCCCTGTGCTTTAAGCCATTTCACATCATTGGCAAAATCGGCAAGTGCATCGTCCACATCGGGTCCGCAGACACCGGTACTGCAGCACATTGCAGGGTCATAAACTTCAAGGATAGTTTTCGTTTCTGTTTTTGGTTTCATTCTATAGATTTTTTTGTTGTATTTAATTCATCGTAAAAATACGATTAATATTCTTGCATATCAACACCGGTGTTTGAATTTTAACTCATCAACTAAATGATAAATTCTTATATTTTTTAGGTTGCATTTTTGGATTCTTTTCTTTTTGGACAGCCTCAGGTTATTAGGTTTTCTTTTCTTTGTCTCTTTGTTTATACTCTTGTTCCGGAAACTTCGGGATGCTGCTGCATAATTGAATTTCTTGTCTTAATTTTTCAACCCGTGATCTTTTAAAAATTACCGTTTATGTACCGATTCATCACCTTATCTTTCATTTTGATAATTTTATTTTCAACATCTTGCACTGAAAACGATTCAATGAATAATAATCCCTTTTTTGCACAAAGTACCCTGCCTTTTGAGGCTCCTGATTTTTCCATTATTCGGGATGAACACTACATGCCTGCTTTTGTTGAAGGAATGCGTATTCAAAAAAATGAAATGGAAGCAATTGCCAATAATCCGGATGCTCCTACTTTTGAGAATACAATCGTGGCAATGGAAAAGAGCGGAGATATGCTTACCCGTGTACAGCGTGTTTTTTTCAATATGACATCAGCGCATACAAATGAAAAAATTCAGGAAATTCAGGCAGAAGTTGCACCCCGGCTTGCATCACACAACGATGACATCTATTTGAATGCTGCACTCTTCAGCAGGGTAGAAGAACTTTATAATAACCGGGATGAGCTTGCCCTGGATTCGGAATCACAAAAATTATTGTATGATACCCATCGGGATTTTATCCGGGCAGGTGCAAATCTATCTGAACAAGGGCAGCAGCGGGTGCGTGAAATAAATGAACGTATGTCATCGCTGACTACCGAATTCCAGGAAAAACTGCTTGAAATGACCCGGGAACGGGCCGTGTTAATTGAAAATGAAGATGACCTCGGTGGCCTAAGCACTGACAGGATTAGTGCTGCGAAGGAAGCCGCCGAAGAGAGAGGCCACGAAGGCAAATATCTGATTTCAATCACCAATACTACAAGGCAGCCGGTTTTATCATCTTTACATAAAAGGAATGTACGGGAGAAAGTCTGGAAAGCTTCGGCATACAGGGGTGTTGGTGAAAACGATGGCATCAACACACAGCCGCTTCTGAAGGAGATGGTCGAGCTTCGAAGAGAACGGGCCCAGCTTCTGGGTTATACGAATTACGCGTCGTATGCACTGGATCCGCAAACTGCTCAAAATCCGGAAAATGTATTGGATATGCTCAGAGGAGGTCTAATTGACCCTTTGAACAGAAACGTAGATCAGGAAACGGAATCTATCCGGGAAATGATGAGAAAAGAAGGAATAGAGGATCATGTGCAGCCATGGGATTGGGAATATTATGCTGATAAAGTTCGCAGTGAACGATATGATTTGGATGAAAACGAAGTACGATCTTATTTTGAACTTGATCGTGTTTTAAAAGATGGAGTTTTTTATACAATGAACCGTTTATTTGGAATCAGATTTGAGGAGCGATTCGACTTGCCTGTCTATCATCCCGATGTAAGGGTTTTCGATGTGTTTGAGGAAGATGGAAGCCAAATCGGCCTTTTTTATGGTGATTTTTTTGCAAGGGATTCCAAACGCGGCGGTGCATGGATGAGTTCCTATGTGAATCAATCGCATCTGCTGAATAAAAAACCGGTGATAGTTAATGTATTGAATATTCCAAAACCGGCTGATGGTGAACCGGCACTCATCAGTTTTAGTAACACAACAACGTTGTTTCATGAAATGGGACATGC
>JBHJOO010000083.1:0-3947 GCA_050329675.1 Balneolaceae bacterium | reverse complement strand
AAAATTTGTAAGCAGCCTTATACCCTATAATCCTGCGAAAGTTCATAAACTTGCTGATGGTAAAGGTGTTGAAGTATCAGCTTACCATAAGTTCAAGTTATATTTCGTTGCTTATATTGTATGGATTACTATGTCGATAGCAAATATTTATGGGAATTGGTTAATGAAAAAGAATAATGACCTGGAACATTGATATAGTCTGTTGAAATAGAAATCATGAAACTTTTCAAACTTTTTATTAAGAGCGCAGAGACCGGGTTACAGAAACAACGTGATGACGGGGTAATGCCGGCAGGGCATAATGGCCCTCACAATGATCCTGAAACTCCGGTCAGAAATACATCTCACTGGCTGATTTTTTTTCTTAAAGCGTTTGAGCTATCAGAAGAACCAAAGTTTAAAAAAGCTGCAAGTTCCTGTTTATCTTATCTGTTGATGAAGGAATCACGCCCGGGAGATGCAACCTTTTACCACAGAAAAAATCCTCAAAAAGATTTCAGTAATGGTATTATTGGTCAGGCATGGACAATTGAAGCCTTAATTTATGCCTCCCGGAAATTCAATAATCCTGAAATCCTGAAATTAGCCGAAGATGTTTTCAATCTTCATCCCTATGAGCCTTCTGTTCAGGCATGGAAAGTTGTGAATCCGGATGGAACGATTCGTGATTATGACCGTACATTTAATCATCAATTATGGTTTGCGTCGATTGGGTGTGAATTAATAAAACAGGGAGTTACATCTGTTCAAGACTCCGTAGATCATTTTATCCAGAATATCCATAAGAATATCGAATTTTACCCGGATGGTGTAATCAAACACTATCCGTACGCCTATACCTTTCCGCCGAGCCTGCGGAAATCAGCCGGGCGGTTAAATAACAGGCTGAAGTCTTTGTTTAATCCTTTCGACAGCAATTATTCACATTCGGTTGGATACCATGCTTTTAATACCTATGCCCTGGGAGTGATTTACAGGTATGATCCGGATCTCCCGTTTTTTAAAAATGGATTATTCAGAACAAGCCTTGATGCAATCGGCAATGACAGATTTCAAAAATGCCTGCCAGAAGCAAAGTTCGGATATCCATACAATCCGCCCGGTATTGAAATTGCGGTTTCACTGCAGGCCGGTACACAATTATCCAAAAATGAAATTGAAAAATTGCAAAAAAAATGGCTGAATAAACAATTTGAAATGAATTTTGACTTTAACAATTTTACCATGACACGGAACACACCGGACCCGCTTACGAATCAGGCCCGAATGTATGAATTATACCGGCTGGATAATTTTAATGTAAATATCAGGAAGCCTTGAAATTTTCTGTAATCATACCAACTTATAACGACTGGAACAGATTAGAGAAATGCATTGAAAAGCTGATTGAAGCAAAAGAGGAGTATGATGTATCGTGTGAGATCATTGTGGTAGACAATGCAGCTATTCACAATCCCCCTGAAAAATTTAAAAATATGAATGGCATCAGGCTCGTACATGAAGAAACACCGGGGTCTTATGCAGCAAGGAATAAAGGGGCAGTTATAGCAACTGGATATTACCTGGCATTTACCGACTCAGATTGTATTCCCGGCAAATTCTGGTTGTTGAATGCTGATAAAGTTTTTCAGGAAAAAGAATGTGATCTTATTGGAGGCAGGATAGATCTCTTTCGTGACGAAAAAACCGGCAACTGGGCTTATATTTATGAATCCCATACAGCGTTTTCCCAATCCAAAAATGTACCAAAAGGCCATTGTGTTACAGCAAATTTACTAATTAAGAGAACTGTTTTTGAAAAACTGGGAGGTTTTAATTCTGAGATCAAATCGGGGGGTGATTGGGAATTTTCCGGCAGAGCAGTCTCTTCCGGGTATAAGTTATGCTATGCAGATGATGTAATGGTGTTTCATCCGGCAAGAAAAACGCTTAAGGCGATATTTAAAAAGCAGAAACGGTTTGCTGCCTGGAGTTATTTGAATGTTCAAAGAGATTACGGACATAGCGGACTTAGAATTTTGCTCAGCAATGCTTACCATGGATTTGGTTCCGTTTTTTCAAGGGGAAATATTCCGGATACCATGTATGAAAAAATAGTTGTATTTACTATTTCAGCAGGAATCTATGTTTATAAAACTTTCCTTCAAATCTGTATTATTTCAGGATTAACCGACCCTGGCAAGATTAGGGAGTAAGTAACTTTTGAGTTAAACTCCGAAAAGTGGCTGGCTGTAATTCATAGCCTCCGGATAATTTTAATATCTGAATTAGTTTTTTCTTATTTCATTGTATAGTTGTACTACTCAATTTATATTAACAAATTGTTAAGAAATGATTAACCAGATATTAAGTTGATGGAGTGTGGCTGTGAAAAGAATTGAATTATTGGGTCCATCCGGAACAGGCAAAACAACCTTATTCTTACAAATTTGCGAATTTGCGCAAGAAAATAGACCTTTTTTAACAGTACGGGAAGCATTTGTTAAAGCAGCATTGAAGGAAAATATCACCATTTCGAAGCCTTGGCTTTTATTGTTACAAAAGATAATGAAGTATGGGTTTTTCAAGAGTAAGGTGTATGGCATTTCAAAACATATTTTTCAAAAATATTATAGCCGGCAAAATGATACTCATGACCTTCATCAGAATTATTATGTATCATTTAATATTCTTTATCAGGTATATAAGAAAGACTTAAATCCCTCTCATGTGATGAAAAGACTCAAAATATTTATGAGTAAAGTGGAGGAGATTGACTTCCTGGAAAGAAATCTGCCAAATAATCAAATGGTACTTTTTGATGAAGGTGTTTTGCACCATCATTTTGGTGTAACAACCTATGGATTTGATACCTTTACAGAGCAGGAATTAAATAGCGATAAAGTTTTACAACCAGGTGGTATCATCTATTGTGAATTATCTGAAGAAGGAATCTTTCAACGGGCAATGCAACGAAAGCTTAATGGAGTAAAAACATATTCTCAAGGTCATTTGGAAGGTGAAGATTTAAGAGAACGAATCAGGATAACCATAAAAAGCAATGAACAAAAAATTGCATCTTTTAAAAAACGAAATATACCTGTACTCCATATTAACACAGAAAAGCCAATAGAGTATAATATAAGTAAAATTGTGCGATTTACCAGGAATCTTAATAAAGACCGCAGGCCGACTAAAAGACTCAAACAGGCCTCTGTCAGTGTTTAACCAATTTTTATGATGTTCATTTTTTATCATTTTTTGAATTAGATCCCCTTCTGTGAGTCTCTGTGCATCAATCCGTGAAACTCTGTGGAAATGTCCATCCATCATCTGCATATCACTGATCTTTCAATGGGTTAACCACAGATTCGCACAGAGTACGCCGCAGATTATCACGGAGTATGATTTTGCTTAAATTTCTGTAACCTGCATTATAGATCTTTAACATGTTTCATTCTTTGCAGATTTGATTATAAATTTCGTTCTGTCAGATATGTAAATCAATCACCGGGATTTTGTCATTAAATTTGGAAAAAAAGAAAATTTTGATTGTCAGCCGTTCATTTTATCCGATGAACTCCCCAAGATCGTTCCGTACAACCGAACTGGTGAAAGAATTTGCCAGGCAGGGCCATCATGTAACCCTGATTACATTAAAAGATGAACGGTACCATCCGGATTTTGAAAAGAAATATGGAGTTGTTATCAAAGATTTTGGCCCGTTGAAATTTTCACCGGTCGACTTCAAACAATCTGCCAAACCTTTGCGATGGATAAAAAGAGCCATTCGAAGAGTATCTAACCTGTTTTTTGAGTATCCAGATATAGAACTGCTTTGGAAAGTCAGAAATGTTTTAAAACATGAAAACGGATATGATTTGATGATATCCGTCGCCGTACCCCACCCGGTTCACTGGGGTACTGCAATGGCACGGACCAAAAAAAATCCCATTGCCGGGACATGG
>JBHJOO010000258.1:0-4499 GCA_050329675.1 Balneolaceae bacterium | reverse complement strand
AGCGTTGTATGTGTTATACATATTGAGAAATCATCGCAGGAGGTACCAAAATGAATACACCGCATTTGTCTCTTGATCTCTTTACACAAGTAGCATCCGATTTTGAAAAGCGGCAATACCTGATTCTTGCCGGTTTAAAGAAAATCGAAGATCAATTCTATCAGAACAAGATCTATCCGGATCTTATGCATCTTGTAAAACTGTTCAAATCTCTTAAGGAAATAAAGCAAAAACTGGAAGATCTTCGTAAAGAATTTCCAAAAAAAATAAAAAATGTAGATCTGGTTAATAAAAAAATTGAATACGAAATTGTTTTTGTTGACGGGTCTGATATAAATCAGGTTGAAGATCTGATTGAATGGGCGTTACCGCACATAGAAAGAGTTCTTCAGGCGGGTGTTACCATACATGAATTTGTTGAGAGTGACCTTTCTGTGGAACATGTCGGGATCGTTCCGAATTACAGAGAAGAAGGGTACTTTTTTATCCCGGACAGAGCCAAAAACAAATTAAAACTATATCAATTTGAGCTTACAATTTTTAAAAGTGCAGAAGATAAATACCGGTCGCTGAAAACACAGTATATGAAATCCCTGAAAACCGGTATGGCCAGGATTTCACCAAACAGCATTAAGCTTGACCTGATCAGGGAAAAGAAAGATCTCCCTAATCCGGCAACCTATAATTTCGATACAAACCTGGATTTTCCTTTTAATGAGACCATTTTTCCGGTTGCCAAGCGCAAACTGATGCAGAAAATTTTTGAATCTAAATAATCATTAAAGTACATCTTGCTATACAAACGGGTTTATCCCGTTCATCAACAATGCGGATTTCCCATACCTGTGTTTTTGATCCGATATGAATGGGTATTGCCGTGCCGGTTACTTTTTTTCCCGCTTTTACAGGCCTGAGGTGATTGGCGTTAATTTCAAGGCCCACAGCATTCCTGGAATCATCGTTGACATTCAGCCAGGCGCCAATTGAAGCAAGTGTTTCAGCAAGCGCAACAGATGCACCGCCATGCAGTATGCCAAATGGCTGTATCGTATTTTTATTGACCGGCATTTTTGCACTCATTTTGTGTCTGCTTATTTTTATAAATTCAATTCCGAGCGCATCTCCCATGGTATTACCGGATCTGTTTAAAAGTTTTTCCGCTTTCTCTTTTATATCCTGTTCAATATCAGGCGGCATCTGTTCGTCCCATTTTAATTACAATTTGATAGCAATTTACTTTTTTTTCCAAACAAATTTTAAAAAGTCATACTAAAGTTTAAATTATAGGGTAACAGTGTTAACCTGTTTTGAATTGTACAAAAACTTCATTTTTTACATATATGAAATACGAACCCAAATCACTCATTGAAATCATCGATGAAGGACTGGCGTATTACCCGAAAGGATTATTGGTATCCACAAAAAGAGATGGAAAATGGCATAATATGTCGGTGGAAGAATTTCAGGAAAAAGTACGCCTTTTCGGCCTCGGGCTTTATAAACTGGGTGTGCAAAAAGGTGATAAAGTTTCTATCCACTCCGAAAACAGAACGGAATGGCTTATCGCTGACCAGGCTATACTCTCGATTGGTGCAGCAAATGTACCGATCTACACAACTCAGCCGGGTGATCAGATAAAATATATTCTCGAAAATTCGGAAACCAAAGTACATATTGTTTCAAATGATGAAATGTTTGCTGATACGAAACCGATCATAAAAAAAGTTAAATCGGTAAAGGCAATTATCACATTTGATAAATCAAAACACAAAAAATTAAAACACTTTGATGACATCATTAAACTTGGCAGGGAGCAGCACGAAGAAATACCAGGTATTTTTAATCAATTAAAACTTGAACTTAAGCCGGATACTCTGGCTACTCTGATTTACACATCCGGCACAACCGGTACTCCTAAAGGAGTGATGCTTACCCATAATAATATCAGCCATAATGTGCGTGCAGCTATCGACAGAATGCCTTTCAGGCAAGGTGAATTGAAAAGTCAAAATGTTTTGTCTTATCTGCCACTGTCGCATGTATTTGAAAGATTGATGAGTTACATGTATTTCTGTATGGGAGCAAAAATATATTTCATTGAAGATATCGAAGAAATTCGTGATGATTTTCAAACCGTAAAACCCTGGTTTATGGCTACCGTACCGAGACTGATGGAAAAAATACAGACAGGCGTGAAAGTGCGCGGACAGGAATTAAGCGGAATTCAGAAAAACCTCTACTATTGGGCTGTACAACGAACCGAAAAATTTGATCCTGACAATCCGCCTAAAGGGTTGCGTGCATTACAGCACAAAATAGCAGATAAGCTTGTTTACAATAAAATCAGGAAATTATTTGGAGGTGAACTTCGGGCAGCCGTAAGTGGCGGAGCAGCGCTTTCTCCCGAAGTTTTTTGTTTTATCAATGCAATAGGCATTTTTATTGGCCAAGGCTATGGACTGACGGAAACATCTCCTGTGGTCAGTGTGCAGGAAAGGGGAAATATGAAAATAGGTTCTTCCGGTAAACCTCTGCCAGATGTTTCGGTTAAAATTGCAGGAGATGGAGAAATTATTGTGAAAGGGCCCAATGTGATGAAAGGATATTACAAAATGGAGGAACAAACCAAAGAAGTTCTGACAGAGGATGGCTGGTTTAAAACCGGGGATATCGGTAAACTGGATGAAACCGGAAATTTATACATAACAGATCGAAAAAAATCTGTTTTCAAATTATCAACAGGTAAATATGTAGCCCCTCAAAATGTAGAAAATCAGATTTTGAACAGCGGATTTATTGATCAGATTGTTGTTTTAGGTTACAGCCAAAAATTTTGTTCGGCTTTAATTGTCCCCGCCTATCAAAATGTGAAAAAAAGATTGAAAAGAGACGGTTATACGCCAAAAAATCCTTTAATAGAAGATGAGAAGGTAAAAAAACTTATCCAAAGTGAGGTGGAAAAATTTAATGTGAATTTGGCACCATGGGAGCAGGTTAAAAAATTTGAATTACTTGAGGAACCGCTCACAATCGAAAGTGGTGATCTGACCCCGACCATGAAGGTGAAAAGATCAGTAGTATTGGAGAAATATGCGGATCTGATTGACAGAATGTATAAAGAGGAATGATGAAATAAATAAATTTAGTGTACAGTGATGCATATTGTAAATCAAGGGATGCAGAAATTTAATTTTTAATTTAAGTCTTAAAAATATCAAAATGTCTAAAAACAGATTTAATATTCAGAAGGTAGTGGTTTTGGGATCGGGAGTCATGGGCAGTCAGATTGCTGCTCATTGTGTGAATGCAGGGCTTGATGTCTGGATCCTGGATCTCAAATCAGACGATTCTGAAAATCCGGACAAAATCGCAGAAGAGAACCTCAAAAAACTGAGCAGCATGAAGCCCTCACCATTAGGGTTGCCTGAATATGCCGAACGGATCACACCGGGAAATTTTGAAGATGACCTGAGTTTGATAAGTGATGCGGATTGGGTTTGTGAAGTGATTGTCGAGCGGATGAACATAAAAAAGAAAATGATGTCAAATATTCAGGAATTATGGAAACCCGGTACAATCATCAGTTCCAATACATCCGGGCTGCCGATATCGGAGATAGGTGAGGATTGCACAGATGAACTGCAGAAACATTTTTTGGGAACGCATTTCTTTAATCCGCCACGATATATGAAGTTACTGGAAATCATCCCGACAAATAAGACATCGGATTCAGTGGTTGAATATATGGCAGGCTTTTGTGAAAAAATTTTAGGCAAAGGGGTGGTTCGCTGTAAGGATACACCCAATTTTATTGCAAACAGAATCGGGATATTTTCGATGGCATCTATCATGCCCTGGTTTTTTAACGGCAAATTTCGGGCAGAGGAGATTGACATGCTGACCGGAACCGTTACAGGTTATTCAAAGGCAGCTACTTTCAGGACCGCCGATATGGCCGGCCTGGATGTTATTAATCATGTTGCCGATAACCTGATCCCCTCAATTCCGGATGATGAGAGGCGCGACGTCTTTAAACTTCCCGGTAAATTCAAAAAGATAATTGAAAATAAATGGTTAGGTAATAAATCGGGACAGGGATTTTATAAGAAAGAGAAAACAAGGAGTGGTACTGAGTACCTGGTGCTAAATCCTGAAAAGATGGAATATGAATCGCAGGCCGAGGTGAAATTTGAATCTGTTGCAAAGGCTAAAAAGAATTTTAAAACATCCGGTGAGCGATTGAAATATCTTGTAAACCAGAACGATAACGCCGGAAAATTTCTTTGGGAGATTCATTGCGACCTGCTCTTGTACGCCGCAAACCGAATTCCGGAGATTACAGATTCGGTTGAATCCATTGATCGTGCCATGCAGTGGGGATTTAATTGGGAGTTAGGGCCATTTCAGCGCTGGGATGCCATTGGTGTGGAGGAGTCGGTAAAACGCATGGAAAAAGAAGGCAGGAATGTTCCTGATTCTGTAAAACAGATGCTGGACAG
>JBHJOO010000023.1:0-18976 GCA_050329675.1 Balneolaceae bacterium | reverse complement strand
TTTTTCAATAATCTCCGGAAAATAATTCACCACATCCGGGTTATTTCTGCCGGGTGGTATATTCACGATCATTGTATCACAATCCCAGAAAGGAATGTTTTTTTCTGTATTCAGATCTTCCGTGATATTCAACAGATAGCTTTCAATACCCGAACGATTCAGCTTTTCAATTTTGCTTTCTGTTGTTGTTGACCCCTTAATTTTATGTCCTTTATTCAATAAGTGCAGAGCCAGCGGAAATCCCAGCCAGCCGCACCCCAGAATACTAATCGTCATGCGTTCCCACTTCATTTTTAAATGATCAATTGACTCAACACTACTGTGCTCTTTTCAAATATTTATAAAAATCACTATCCGTGGATAAAATCAGCGAGGAGGTTTCATCAAATGAATTAACATAAGCTTCCATCGCTTTAGTAAATTCATAAAGTTCACGAGTGCTTGCGTTTCTGTTAAACGCTGCATTATATATAGACGCAGCACGCGCATCAGCCCGACCCCGGATTTCTGCTGCCTGCCTGAATGCTTCAGATTGTATTTCGAGCAGTTCCCGTTCTTTCTCACCATTAATTCGTGATGCTTCTCCCTGTCCTTCCGACCTGAAGAGATCAGCAATCCGGTTTCTCTCACTTATCATCCGGTCATAAACCGTTTCACGAACCTCTTCCACATAATTAATCCGTTTAAAACGAAAATCGAGAATAGCAATTCCCAGGTCGGAGGCTCTTTCATTGGCAAGTTGCAATACGATAGCCTGAATGGATTCACGCCCGACATTTATAATTTCAAGAGTGTCTTCCAGTGCTTCATAAATATCAGCTTCTAACTCAGGATCCCGATTTGATGATCGAACGATTTCAACCAGATCGTGTGATGCCACAGCGTTTCTGGTTTCACCATCGAGTATATCATCTATTCTCGACTGTGCTCCTCTTTCATCACGTAACCTTCTGAAAAATTGAAGCGGATCAGTTATATGCCAGCGGGCATAGGAATCGACAAAAATAAATTTTTTATCTTTCGTGGGTACCTGGTTTTGGTCACCATCCCATTCCAGAAACCGCTTGTCAAAACGGTTTACATTTTGAATAAACGGAACTTTCATTTTTAATCCGGGAGTTGTGATCATGTCACCCACCGGGGCACCGAATTGAGTGATAATGACCTGTTCGGTCTCATCAACGGTATATATTCCATCCATCAAGACAATTACTAAAATTACACCTGCTACAATAAGAATCAGATTTTTATATGATTTCATCACTTAATTACTCCCTGATTGTGTTATGATTGATTGACCTCTCTTTGCGCCTTCCATTTGCATCTGAAGTAACGGCAATGCGCCGGTTCCATCCTGGTCTGTTATCACTTTACTGCCGATTCTGGGCAGTATCACCTGCATTGTTTCAAAATAGATACGGGTTTTTGTTATCTGTGGTGCCTGTATATATTCGCCATGCAATTCTGTAAATGCCACAACTTCGCCGCGGGCCCTGTTAACCCGTTCCGCTGCATAACCTTCTGCCTGCTGAATGGTTTCCTGGGCTTGGCCTCTCGCACGTGGAATAACCCGGTTGTAATCGGCTCGTGCCTGATTAATCAGAGTTTCGCGCTGCTGCTGTGCTTCATTCACCTGGTTAAACGAGGGTTTTACTTTATCCGGTGGATTGATATCCTGAAGTACGACCTGCTCAATTCGTATTCCGTTTTCATAATCATTACTCAGGCGCTGAATGATATCCTGTACTTGAAGAGCTATTTCAGCCCGGCCAATTGTAAGAACCTCATTTACGGTGCGATCTCCCACTACCTGCCGCATTGCTGCTTCTGAAATATCACGAAGTGTTTTATCAGGATTTCTGACTTTATACAGATATTGATACGGATCAATAATACGGTACTGAACCACCCACTCAACATCCGCCAGGTTTAAATCACCCGTAAGCATGAGCGATTCATCCACATAACCTGCTTTTTGGTATCGGGACTGTACGCCTGACGTAACTGTCCTGTAGCCAAATTCCTGTTTTAACTGCCGTTCAACAGGTACAATTTCCACTGTTTCTGCAAATGGTATTTTATAATTCAGTCCGGGTTCAGCTATTCTCACAAATTCACCGAACCGCTGAACAACACCAACTTCTTCGGGTTCAACCGTATAAAACGATGTAAAAAGAAGAATGACGGCTGCGATACCGATTAAAATACCTTTCACATTACTAAACAGATTTTTTACCTGCGGCGGTATATTTGCACCTTCAAAAGGATTGTTTATTTCTGCCATATTTATAGTTTGTTAAAGATTGGTGGTATATAAATTTGATTCTGATATTTAAGTTAATTCTCTTTGAATGTCTGAATTCGGTTTTAATTCTGATTATTTAAAATTTCCCATCCATTATCATCCCATTCAATAGAAACAGATCAGAATCGAATCCCTGTAAAGTGTTAAATAATCACTTAGCCAGGAACCAGCCTTAACCTACGAATTTTTTCAATGTATGTTACCCTCTTTTTCTGAATTGATTTCAAAATCATCCCGAGGTGTTATTGCAAGCTAAATTGTACAGTATCTGAAATTAATTTCTAAAATACTGAACGTGTTGTTTGCAAATGGAATAGACCAGTAACGGTTTGGTGGTTGTGCGACGAAATGATGACTTTACCAAAGCCCAAAAGCTAAAAAGAGTCCGCACGAACCGCTACTTATGCCTGAAAAGCTTTTAGTGACTTGATGTGTTTACTTGGCCGATAAGACGATAAATCATGCATAGCCTGTAAATTCAACTAGAATTCAGAAGAAGTATCGAAAGCCTCGGATAGTAACCAGGCCGTGTCGGGAGCATCCTAACTTTGTTGCTCGAAATTCCATGAAACAGATCTGATGTTGCCTTATCTCCGAATGATTTGATCATTCTTTAACTTAAATGGCTTATCCGGTGGTCCAACATATGGGGAGTACTTCAAATAATCTCAGAATAAACTACTTAATGAATTAACAACATTTACATTTTTGTGATGTTCATGGATGTCCGACGGTCGAACTCAAGAGCCATCCAATGAAAATTGTTGGCTTTCGAAATCTGGTTAATGATTATAATTTCAAAAATAAAATTTAATTTAAAAAGGTGATTCATATATGGATAAAAACATTTCTTCATTTTTTTCATCTAAACCGAGAAAAATCCATAAAGGATTCGAAATATTATTATTGGTTGCTATTCTAACCGTTTTATTTTCTAATATGTATGTATGTGAATAATCTCCATTATTTCTGTTGTATATATCTAGGTAACGTTTTTCAAACTTATCATTGGCTTTGCCATTTTGTAATATGAGAAGTTTATCTTTATAAATTGTAAATCCATTTGTTACAAAAGACGAAGACCGAATTTCATGATCATCCATATTTATGAAATCCAAATCAAGAGGTTTGATAATTTTACGGGAAAAAAGTAATTCCCCTTCACTCGTATAAGCTTTTAACATACTATTTAGAGTTCCAACATAATATATAATATTTTCATCGGGAATTGTATCGATCTTCCCGTCAAGCATGAATCCTTTTTTGTTGCCAGATACTCCTGCAACACGTAAAAAAGATTCCTTCTGATCACCCTTTTTATTAAATACGTGAAATGAATTTTGAGACATAAGAGAAAAAAGAACAAAACTTTGGTTATCCAAAACTCTGAAACGATGTGGAATCAATCCATGGGGGGATGCAAATTCTTCTAATAAAATACCTTCTGATGACCATTTGCTAATCCTGTAAGACCCGCCATCTAAAATCAAATAATTGCCTGTTTTATCAACTGTCAGATCCATAGGATGAACAATTTCACCAGGCCCCCTCCCTTTTAAACCAAATTTGTTTATTAAATTCAGGTTATAATCAAACTGATGAAATCCAAAATTCTGCTGTTCAAAAAGGGTTATATTATCAGAATTCTCCGCGAGTAAATATGAACGAAAAAAACCATGCTTCTTTGATAAATTAATACTTTTTAAACTATTAAGTTCATCAATAATATTTCGTTGATCAACATTCTGAGCAGTAGCATTAAAAAAATCTTCCGATTTTTCAATGATATGATTCGTATTCAATTCAAGATTATCACTTTTAATGATTGAAAATGAAGACATTATCAATAGCAATATCCACCAAATGTTGTAATTTGCGGTCATAATAATTTTTTTTATTTAAAAATTGTAATAATTCTAAATATATAATCAAGCTTATGCTTACTATTAAAAAATTAATCTACCAATCCCTTTTACATATATAACAAAATTCACATCCATCAATATTAACACATTTATATCCACAGAAACTTTCACCAATATTTGGACATCCAACATTAATACAACCCATAGCATGTATCCAGTTATCATACGGCATACAAGACGTTGACACTGAAGGAAATAAATGTTTTATGAATAAATCAGCTTTTAATGGATATGAATGATCATCATTATTATCCAAATGGATATATGATTTAATATTATATTGTTCATAATCGTAATATAAAGCACTTTGATCTTGACAACTTATTCCAAAAAATTCACTGTCATTAATTATATCAACTATAGATAATGTATTTTCAAAATAAAGATGGCTAATAGTATTGTGTACTGGAATAAAAGTGGGAAGAATCAAAAGTAAAATTATCTTTATCATAAGTAATCCTCTTTTGTATTAATTGTTTGATTGTATTTATGATAATACCCCCCCCCAATAAAAGTCAAATGAAAATTTAATTATGTATAGAATAAAGCATTTTTAATTTTTTAAAAAACTTTGAGGCATTACGGCGGAAACGCTATTCATTACATTACAGCGTTTAAAGATAAAGTGGATTTATTATTGGAAATACTGCCGAGTAACAATTTTAAATTTAATGGTGAAACGATTGGTAGAGTTGAAATCATAATAAGATTTGAGAAATTGGAACACCGATCGGAGAGGGTTTTGAAATTGATTATTCAGTCCGGTGCGGAATAAGATTCAGTGTATTATATCACCAGAATGCTGTATCAGTATGAGATATCAAATGTAATCTTTCCTGGCAGAAGTGATAGAACAAAAGGCAGGCGTGAAAAGTTTAATTAAGGTTATTAATTAAAACCAAAAATTCTCTCATCAATTTGCTGCGTTCTTTTCGAAATCCCGATACATCGGGGCCTTCTTACTATTTACTCTCTGCCTCTTCCTTGTCGGCAAAAGCGTCGAACACCATCAGTAAATCCTGTGCAACCTCATCTCGGGTACGGCCTTCAATTCTGTGGCGGGGAATCATTGCCTTCACTTCTCCATCCACAAAATAGGCAAATGATGGCGAAGAAGCCGGGTATTCACTAAAATACTCACGGGCACGGGCTGTTGCCTCCTTATCCTGTCCGGCAAAAACTGTAACGATATGATCAGGTTTATGTTCTGCCCGGTCAAGAGCAATCTGTACACCGGGTCGGGCATTACCGGCGGCACATCCGCATACAGAATTGATCACCATCAGCATGGTTCCGGTTTTATATTCTTTGAGCGCACGATCTACGTCCTCAACCGTTTTTAGTTCTTCTATTCCAAGATCGGTAAGTTCTTTTCTCATCCAGGATGTGTCGGGGCCAACACCAAATCCAAATTGCATAATAGTTCTTATTTAATTGTTTTTGTTTATTCAATGCAAATATACAAATTTGCTGCCGTAAAATTAAAAAGAATTGACGATTGAATCGATTGTTTTAGTGATGTGTCAATTTAAACCATCAGTGTTAGTAAACGTTGAGTGAAGCGAAATCCCGACAGTTTTTGTCGGGGTTAAAAGTGAAAACGTCCCGAAAAACCGGGACTTCGAAAAGCACTCAGCAAAATTGAAAAGACGAGAGAAACAGAAACCTCCCGATAGAATACCAATTTGAGAGTTATTCACTTGCCTCCTGTATAATACTATTGGCACAACATTAGTGAATATACGTTATAAAAGCCCGGTAACCAGTGAGTTCAAACTACAGATGTTTTGAATATACTGATTACCGGATATATTCAATTTATAGTCTGTGTTATTTAGCAGCTTTATAGTTTTTCGCGACCTGATCCCAGTTTACAATATTCCAGAATGCCTGAATATAATCCGGCCGGCGGTTTTGATAATGCAGATAATATGCATGTTCCCACACATCCAGTCCAAGTATCGGAACAAGATTATTCATATACGGGCTGTCCTGGTTAGCAGTGGAAATAACTTTCAATCCATTGCTTTTATCAACAACCAGCCATCCCCATCCGGATCCGAACTGTCCTGCAGAAGCTGCCGAAAATTTTTCTTTGAAACTGTCGAAACTTCCAAATGCTTTGTCTATAGCACCTGCAAGTTCTCCATCAGGTTTTCCTCCGCCCTTTGGAGAAAGAATCGTCCAGAACAATTTATGATTGGCATATCCGCCACCGTTATTCACCACATTCTGGCGGATTTTTTCCGGAACTTCATTTATTCTGCCAAGAACTTCCTCTATAGGCAGATCTGCAAATGAATGTCCCTCGAGGGCTGCATTCACCTTATTTGTATATCCCTGGTGATGCTTTGTATGATGGATCTCCATTGTACGTGCATCAATATGCGGTTCAAGTGCATCATAAGCATATGGTAAATCGGGAAGTTTGTAAGCCATAATTCAGTCAGTTTTTTAGATTCTCATTTAAATGATTTACATGTTGAATAACATTGCTCTAATATAAGCTATGTTTCTTATTTATGTAAGCAAGAGTGATAAAGGATTCGTTCCACAATGCCACAAATTTCAAACAAAGATATGATTTATAACTACAACAATTCGCAATCCTTCGTTAAATTAACTTATCTTTCCATTCAATAATGATTAAGTAAAGCCATCTTCATGCAATTTGATTATGACGTTATCGTAATAGGCAGCGGCCCGGCGGGTTTTTCCTGCGCCATGCAGAGCTCCAAGTTCGACAAAAAAGTTCTCATCGTTGAGGCGAATAAAGAATTTATCGGCGGAGCGTGGATCAACACGGGAACTGTACCAAGTAAAGCACTCCGCGAAGCTGCAAAAACCATTTACAGATTTCACTCTCAGTTTGGTGATGAAAAAGGAAGAAAACCTTTTGAGCGTTTTCGAATGGAAGAATTACTCCAGTACAAGAAAACCATACTTGAAACCAAAAACAGAAAAGTAAAAGAAGATCTTATAAAAAATGAAGTGGATACTGTTCGGGGTTTTGGAAAAATATTGGATAACCACACCGTAAGTGTAACTTCTCATACCGGAAATATAGAAACTTATACTGCCGATCATATTCTAATTTCTACCGGATCAAGCCCAACCTCTCCTGATAATTTTGAAATTGATCAAATAGATATTCTCAATTACGAAAGTATTCTTGACCTTACCCATATCCCGAGAAGACTCACAATAATTGGTGCAGGAATTATAGCAATGGAATATGCTACTATTTTTGCGTCACTTGGAACACGGGTAAATATATTGAATGAAAATAAAGATCTTCTCCTGTTTTTGGATCATGAAATACGGA
Source organism: Balneolaceae bacterium (assembly GCA_050329675.1). Taxonomy (GTDB): domain Bacteria; phylum Bacteroidota; class Rhodothermia; order Balneolales; family Balneolaceae; genus CAYVBJ01. The sequence goes on along the minus strand of JBHJOO010000023.1, from coordinate 11,421 downwards.
ATATGCTTAATGAGTGTTTCAAAAATAGAAATGTCATCATTCATAATAACGTAAAAATTGAATCTGTCAGAAAGAATGATCTTCGCAATCGAAGTGAAGTGGTCTTTAAAATTGAAGATGATGAGAATCGATTACAGGTTATTGAAACGGAACATGTATTATATATTGGTGGGAAAAAACCTAATTCTAAAAACATAGGCCTGGAAGAAGCCGGTATTCAAACAGATGAAGATGGTTATATTGAAACATCAAACTCATATAAAACCAGTGTTGAAAATATCTACGCTGCAGGGGATGTTATTGGTTTTCCATCTTTAGCATCCACTTCCTTTGTCCAGGGCAGACTGGCAGCCTGTGATATGTTTGGAATCCCCTCTCAGGATACCTCGGGTGATATACCTTTTGGAATTTATTCTTTACCGGAAATTTCAGGTATTGGGCTCACCGAAGATGATGCCATAAAAATGGGTATTGATGTCACCGTAGGCCGTGCTTACTTCAGAAATATTACCCAGGGTGATATAAGCCATCTAGATGAAGGATTGCTTAAACTTGTTTTCTCTACAAATGATTTAAAATTACTTGGCGTGCACATTCTTGGTGAAAGTGCCGCTGATATGATTCATCTTGGACAAAGTGTGATGTATTTCAACGGTGATATCCGGTATTTCATCCAGACAGTTCTCAACTATCCAACATATTCCGAGGCATACAGAATTGCAGCCTTTAATGGCTTTAACAGGGTTTATAAGGCCGGTGTTAAGTACCAGAAAATCCTGGAATCTTCTTCTGATTAGATTTACTGCGCGTTTGGTAAAATAACGACATACCTCACTTCATCACAAATTAGCATCCATCAGGTTTTGTCTGAACAATCGATCCAAAGAAATATCAAATATACCCTGTCAGATGTAATGAATCGCCATTTTTAAATTTTTAGAATCTGCAGGCGGATTATCCGGCAATGTTTTTATACCTTTTTCTATTGACTGTTTTGCAGTAAGAGCCAGCACCATGGCATCTACAATATCATCCTCCTCCACTTCATTTCTTCTGAATTCTTCTTTTATATCCCTAAAGAAATCCGCCGCTATTTTTTCATGATTTGTTATAAGATCCAGCCTGTGCCGCAATCCCTTTTTTATTTTTTTATTTTGATAGATCATTCCTCCATTCAGATTCATAAAAAGTAATTCCGGATGGCTTTCCAATACTTTTTCACGCAATTCAGGTTCATCTGTTAACATGCGGTCTAAAACCCGGATTTTCGGAGTAATATTCCATGCCTGTAATGACAGTTTTTTCTCAGTATAATCAAAACTTTGCATATTCGCCTCTACATATGAGGGGGACTGCAGCGCATGCCGTATCGGGGGATTAAAAACACTGGATCCATATTCCGGGCCAAGTTTTTTACGCAACAATTCATCACACTGCCTTGTATATGACTCATCCTCAAGGCCGATGGGCATGTCTATCAAAATTCGGTCAAATTCATGAAATGCCGCATGAAGCGATTCGTCATCTCTGATCATTTTGTACTCTTCTGAATCCTGTTCAAATGTAATTAATAACCATCCTGCTTTACATCCGTCAATCCCGGCTGTTTTCATGTGCATTATTCTTTTAAAAGTTCAAACCTTGTTTTTATTGATTCAAATACAACTGTGCTCTCAAATTAATTGGGATAATAACTCATCCAAATTACTGAATAATAATCAGATTAAACTTTTTTTCCCGGTTTTAGCATAATATGCAACTCATCAAGCTGTTTTTGATCAACCACATCCGGACAATTATCCATCAGGCTCTGTGCTTTTTGATTTTTGGGAAATGCAATTACATCCCGAAGGCTGCCGGCGCCAGCCATCAGCATCACAATCCTGTCCAGGCCAAGGGCAATGCCGCCATGTGGAGGGGCTCCATATTTGAAAGCATCCAGCAAAAATCCGAATTTTTCACGGGCTTCCTGCTCATCGATTCCTAAAACGGAAAACATCTTTTGCTGTATAACAGGACTGTGAATCCGGATTGACCCACCTCCTATTTCATTTCCATTTAAAACCAAATCATAAGCTCTTGATTTTACAATAGCAGGATCTGATTCGATTTTATCAAAATCTTCATCTTTTGGAGAAGTAAAAGGATGGTGCAGTGCAAAATATCTGTTCTCATCTTTGTCCCATTCCACAAGAGGGAATTCAGTCACCCATAAAAAATTTGCTGCAGTTTCATCAATAAGCTGAAGGTTTTTGCCCATCATCAGCCTGAGGATACCCATTTGTTTGTAAACATCAGGTTGCGGGCCTGCCAGAATTAAAACAAGATCTCCCGGGTTTGAACCTGCCCTTTCCGCCATCTTTTTTACCGTATCTTCAGACAAAAATTTACCTACACTGCAATTGAGATTATCTTCCTGAACTTTAATGTAAATCATACCGGCAGAACCGGTCTGTTTTTTTACATCTTCTGTGAGCCGGTCAATGGCTCCTCTGCCTGTATCTCCCTTACCTGGCACATTAATGGCCAATACTTTTCCTCCTTTTTTAACAGTCGTCTGAAAAATTTTGAAATCGGATTTTTCAACTATATCGGATAAGTCTTTGATTTTCATATCAAAACGGGTATCAGGCTTATCTGAGCCATATTGCTGTATGGCTTCTTTGTATGTCAGCCTCGGAAATGGCAAATCAAGTTTCGTATTCATATGATTTTTCCATAATTCGGCCATAAGTTTCTCATGTACTTTAAAAATGACCTCTTCATCCACAAATGACATCTCAACATCAATCTGGGTAAATTCCGGCTGACGATCGGCCCGGAGATCTTCATCACGAAAACACTTTACAATTTGAAAATAACTATCCATACCGGCAACCATCAGAATTTGCTTGTACGTTTGCGGGCTTTGTGGCAGCGCAAAAAAACGTCCCGGATTTACCCTGCTTGGTACAAGGTAGTCACGGGCACCTTCCGGGGTTGATCTCATTAATACCGGCGTCTCGATTTCGGCAAATTTCTGTTCGTTATAAAACCGGCGCACTGTTTGGTAAACTCCCGACCTCAATAATAGATTTTTCTGCATTTCAGGCCGCCTTAAATCAAGATACCTGTAACGAAGCCTCATCTCTTCGTTGGTGGGTATATTATCTTTTATTTCAAATGGCGGGGTCTCCGCTTCAGAGTAAATTTGAATCTCTTCCGTTTTTACTTCAATTTCGCCAGTTGCCATTGTCGGATTAATTGTTTCATCACTTCTCCTGATCACTTTACCACAAATGCCTATTACATACTCAGAACGTAAACTTTCAGCTATTTTATGCAGTTCTTTGTCATTTTCATCAAAAACAATTTGAGTGATTCCGTAACGATCTCTGAGATCAATAAAAATCAGCCCCCCCAAATCACGGCGCGTTGAAACCCAGCCGTTGAGTACTACTTTTTCACCTTTGTTATCGATTGTAAGTTCACCGCATGTGTGCGTACGTAACCAGCTCATAAAATATAGACTTTACGAAAATTTTGAATTATGTTTAGAAGCGCTGAAAATAAAGAATATCAGAACCATTCGCTTGTAAGTTATTGATGGAAGTCGCAATTATCATATTAATTGGCAATATAAGTGTATCATTTATACTTACCGGTATAATTTGGGTCATTCAAATCGTGCATTACCCGTCATTTCATTACACCGGCGAGAAAAACTTTTCCGTTTATCACCAATTTCATACCCAGCGCATATCACTGCTTGTAGTACCACTTATGCTTATCGAATTAATCACTTCCGTTGTTTTAACCCTGTTTGAGAAGCTGCCCGCACTTTTAACTTATTCATCCCTTGCGTGTGTATTGCTTATATGGACAGTAACATTTCTTCTACAAGTACCTGTTCACAATAAGCTGTCTGCCGGATATAATAAACAACAGGTTAATAAGTTGGTGGCTGGTAACTGGTTTCGGACTATTTTATGGAGCCTGAAAGCAATATTAGGCATCATGTTACTGATTCATCATTAGATTTATATTTATCAGAACGTTTTTAATTGAAATGGGATTTTCGCTTCAAAAATCTGACTGATGTGTTGAATAAAAAAACCCGGCTGAAAATCCATTTTTAAATGTGATTTGCCAACCGGGTTTCGAGTATGGTGTTTTTTTTAGATAGGCTATGTCATTTTTTGAATGACATAAAGCTCTATTGACATGGAGTCTTGCAGTTATTTAAGATTTAACTGCTTTATATAGCAGATGATTTTTATCGTTTTTAAGTTACGTAACTTATCGGGAGGCGAGTTTATCGGCTTTAAGCTTGTCTTCCAGTAATGTGAAGATTCTATTAGGGTCTTCAACATCCAGAAATTTAACCAACTCTTCAGGTGAACCAAATTGATTTTGATTCCTCAAATATGAAAGAGTCAGAAAAGCTTTATACCTGATAATATGGTTATCGCCTTCTCTTACTTTTTTAATCAGCGCATTTTCAACCTCTACTGAATGGAACCCGGGAAATCTTACCTTAAATTCCACCGTGTTATAGAGAATCGATTCAATTACACCGAGATTTTCCGATTTTAAGCTGTAAAGAATACCTGCTTCCATTTTTTTGAAGAGGTCTCTATCGAGCTCAGCTGTTTTGACGGTAATGCTATCTGTGTAATTATTACTGTTTGCTATTGCATTATCTGCAAGAACAAATCCTGCTATAAGCAGTACTATTGTTATTGTTCGTTTTATTGTAATCATCTTATGGTTGATTGATTAATTATTAATTATGAACGGCATGAACAATCTGTTCAATTCATTCGCAACAAAGTTAAGATCATTTCAATTTTAATTACAAGTATAAATCAATTTTTTAATACTGTTTACTTAAATTTATTACGTCATTTTTTCATGTTATTTTTTTGAAACCCCTTCCAACATTATAATCTTAACATTTAGTTAACATCGTTTTTTATTTATTATAAATTTTTTTATCCTTATAACATAAAAAAGCGCTTACAGTTATTTATTTTAAATAAAATCGCTTTCACATATTTCAGTCAGAATTTCATTTTTATCTGACATTTAATCATTATTAAATTTTTGTTAAATATAGAAGCGCTTCCATGTAAATCATAAATATTAGATACAAAACAGCCTTTATTGCTTATATTAGCTGTTTATTGAGGCAATTTTTACTTTCCTGGATTTTGTGAATTTTCAAATTTAATTCTCCCGATGCCATAGCTGACATAATTTATGAAGGTTAGTCACCGAATCTGAGAGTATTTTGCTGTTATGAAGATCATCATCTTATATTAAAGGTGTGATTTCGATTATTATTCAATTTTTCAGGTTATGAAAAGAGAATTAGAGGATTTGACGATTGAACTTGCTACCGGTGATATTGTAAATCAGCCAGACTGTGATGCTATCGTAAATGCAGCAAACGCCCAGCTTCGAATTGGCGGCGGCGTTGCCGGTGCAATTCACAGAAAAGGAGACCCGGAGCTTGAACGTGAAACCAGAAAATTTGCACCTATTTCTCCGGGTGAAGCTGTTATAACGAAAGCACCCAATTTACCAAATAAATATGTGATTCACTGTCTTGGCCCGGTGTATGGGCGGGATAAACCTGAAGATAAACTGCTGGCCGATTGTCATAGAAATGCTTTAAAACGAGCTGATGAATATGGAATCAACTCAATAGCATTTCCCGCCTTATCTACCGGTGCATTTGGATTTCCGGTTGAACCTGCCGCCAATATCGCAATAAATACCGTAGCAAAGGAAGGACTCCTTATTGAGTCATTGAAATTGGTTCGTTTTGTGTTATGGAGCAGATCGGATTATGAAGTGCATAAAAATGTATTGGAAAATTTATCCGTCAGCAGTTAATACCGTTTTACTTTTTTACTCTTTAAAATTCAGAAAAACAACAATATACTATTCTGAACTATTACCATAAATATCATTAATTACCCCGGCCAATCTCACACCGGCCTGAAGCAGCCTTTTTTCTACCAGGTCAAAATTCTTATAACGGTAAGCAAATCCGAGCCGGCTGCCCCCGTTTAAATCGTAAACGCGATTCCTGTACGATTTAGACTCCATAGCCCAATCGCGGACTGTAGCAGATTGCCATTTTTTGATTTGTTCTTTAGCCGGATGGTTTATTTCCTGAGCAAGCTCTGAGTAGCTCATCTCCCTTGATCTGATCATGTCCGTATCCCATACGCGGTGTAAGTTCGATGAATTGCCCATCCACTGTACCCTGACATCATTCCCGCCGCGGTCTTCACCATTTCCAACATGAAGCGGCTGATGAATGTCACCCACCATGTGAATAACCATTTTTAGTTTTTCTCTTTCATCTTCTTCAGACAACCCACCGGTTTTCAGTTCTGCAATTAACTTTTCAAGAGCCCAAATAATATCACCATTCGGATTTTTTTCGGTTTCCTCGTATGTCATTCCATCGGGGATGGTGACCCAATGCCAGTCACTTGTATAATCATAGCGGTTATCTGCACGTATATCATCCATCCACACACTTGCCATTGCTAAAGATTCATTACCCAAAATTCTTTTCACTTCAATTTGTGCTTGTTCATTAAGATGAGTTTCGGCAATATGGCCGGTAACATAATGGCCGATTTGTCCCCATCTTGCTAAATCGCTGTTGACAAATAAAAAGGTCAGAAAGATCAGAATTAACTTCATAAATTCCCCGTGAGTTTTTTTAGAAATAGAAAACGTCTTTAAGTGTTAAATTTACAGTGGTATTCTTTAAAATTATGCTTTTAACTTAATTAATATAACAGGCTTATGATATAAAAAAAGGAAATAGTAAAGCTAAAACCAAAAATCACCGGTTTATGTATGAATTTTTAAACGTATTTTTTTTCCTTTTTCACACTGTTTTAATACTCTTTAACCTGTTTGGCTGGATATGGGAAAAAACACGTTTTTTTAATCTTATCACACTTCTTTTAACTTTAGCCTCCTGGTTTATTCTGGGAATATGGTATGGTTGGGGGTACTGCCCATGTACCGACTGGCACTGGCGGGTGAGACATGAGCTTGGTTATTACGACATGCCTTCATCTTATATTAAATTTTTGGCAGACACTTTTACAGGATTTGACTGGAATGCTCTCTTAATTGATTCACTTACAGTGGGTCTGTTGATAATAGCAATAGCATGTTCAATTACATTGAACATCAAAGATTTCAGAGATAAAAAGAATAAAAACTCAATACTATAGCCTGAAGCTTTATAATTGGCAAGATAGTTATCCCGATTACCGGTGACAGATTTTTTTAATTTTTGTTTTTGGCTTTAATCAACCATTTTTGCCTTTATGAACACAACATTAATTTTTTCGGATTTCAGCCAGTTTTCTAAACAACTCTTTTTCTTTGTCGGACAGATTTTTGGGGATTTCTATATTGGTTCTCACATAAAAGTCTCCTTTCTTTCCGTTTTTCATTTCAGGCATTCCATGGCCTTTTAACCGAAACAGTTTACCTCCTGAAGTACCGGCCGGTATATTCAGTTTAATTTTTCCATCCATTGTAGGTACCGTTGTTTCACCTCCCAGCACGGCCGTGTAAAGATCAATGGGATGATCATAATAAATATCACTGCCTTTACGCTGATATGCATCTCCTTCCTGAACATTTATTTTCAAGTAAAGGTCTCCCCTCTTCCCTCCCGTCAGAGTTGATGAAGTGGCACCCTTCCCGCTTAATTTTAGTTTTTTACCACTCCTGATTCCGGCGGGTATTTTTACCTTTACAAGTTCTCCATCAATCCTGAACTGTTTTGTAGTTCCTGTATATGCTTCTTTTAATGAAATATTTACTTCTACTTCCTGATCGCGTGTTTTTACAGGTTCGGTTCTGTGTGTTCGAGCTGAAGATCGTCTTTGTTGATGTTGCCGTGCACCTGAGAATGGATCTCCGCCTCCAAAAAGCGTTTCGAAAAAACTGGAAAATGAACCACCAGATTCACCGGATCGTCTGCCACCAAAAATATCTTCAAAATTGATGTTTGTCCGATATTGTCGTCCGGCATTTGCATATTGATTCCAGTTAAAATCATGAGCCTTCCCGCCGCTTTGCTGATATCGTTTCCAGTCGGATCCAACCTCATCATACAGCTTCCGCTTTTCCGGATCTTTCAAAACTTCATACGCTTCGCCTAAATCTTTAAACTTTTTTTCAGAAGTAGGATCATCCGGATTCTTGTCAGGATGATATTTGGCAGCAAGTTTTCTATACTTTTTCTTAATCTCTTCCTGAGATGCATTTCTGTCTACGCCAAGTATTTTATAGTAATCTTTGTATTCCATATTTATGAGTCACCTTCCGTACAATTTAAAAGCAAAAGTGATGCCATATTATATGATACAGCGATATTGACATAAACACCTGCATTGTGTCAATATTATAAAAAATGCCGGGCTCGAAAATCAAGCCCGGCATCAAAACACATCAGATTAGAGGAATCGTCTTATTTTAATAATTTAAAGCTCAAATGCAATAAACAGATTCTGTCCCTGCCGATTGATACGCAGCAGAGCAACCTCATCTCCACCGGAGCGTAATCTGCTTACAGCATTAATAAACTCATCGGTATTGGTTATATTTATATCCTTAACCCTTGTAATAACATCACCTTGTCTTAATCCCTGGCGATAAGCTTTACTGGTTTGTTCTATGTTTACAACAACAACGCCATTTACACTACTCTCCAGATTCAGCTGTCGGCGAATGTTATTTGTAAGATTATCCACTGAAAACCCAAGAGATTCTTCAAGGCTTTCCCTTGATTCGGTTTCTGCAGATGCCACTTCATCACCTGGCAACTCTCCAAGTTCTACGGTAATATTCTTTATTTGTCCATCTCTGAAAATCTCAAGATTTACTTTATCTCCCGGCATCTTGCTGGCAATGTTTACCCGAAAACTCGTCCATTCCCGAACTTCTTTTCCATCGGCTTTCAAAATTACATCTCCTTCCTGCAAGCCGGCCTTATCTGCTGGTCCGTCTGGCAGAACATTACCAATCACTACGCCATAGTTTCTGTCCAGATCAAGAGCACGGGCCATCGTTCTGTCGACCATAGCCCCAAATTCAATACCAAGAAAGCCTCTTACAACTCGGCCATCGGTTATCAACTGTTCCATTACGGATCTGGCCATATCTATAGGTATTGCAAAACCGATTCCCATGCTGCCACCAGTTCTGTTTGCAATCGCCGTATTAATTCCAATAAGCTCTCCATCCAGATTTATAAGAGCGCCACCCGAGTTTCCCGGGTTGATAGCAGCATCCGTCTGGATATAATTTTCATAATTATTCAGTTCCAGATTTGTTCTCCCTTTTGCACTTACAATTCCCATTGAAACAGTGTGTGCAAGGCCCCTGCTTAACGGACTGCCGATGGCAAGTACAAGTTCACCAACCCGGAGAGATTCACTATTTCCAAGTTTAATAGCTGGCAACTCATTTTTGGAATTTACTTTCAGAACAGCTACATCACTGCCCGGATCAGCTCCGATAACCTCGGCATTAATCTCTTCCCCCTCATACGTGATAACATTGATTTCATCCGCATTATCAATCACATGATTGTTTGTTATGATATATCCATCTTCGGAGACAATTACCCCGGAGCCCAATCCCTCGCGCTGAAATTGTCTTTCCTGATCAAATCTTGGGTCATCAAAAAACAAAGAAAAGGGAGATCGCTGCCTCATTGTAATTGTTTGCCTTGTTGTAATTGTAACAACAGTTGGATTGGTTTTTTCAGCAATCTCTACAATAGCATTATTGAAATCCCTCAATGATTTGATTTCGGTTGATTCGGCTGATTTTACCGGTGAATTAGTGTTAAACTCCGGCATTTTAAACACCGATGCTTCATCAGGATTTTCAATACTGGTAAATCGTATCCCTAAAAACAGAAAAACAGCTGTTATTAATAAAATTATGCTCTTTGAATAATTATTCATGATCTATGTTAACTTTAGTTATTTATTTTATATTCAACCTAACATTCAAACAGCAGACAAATTGTTTTCTCCCATGTAAATGGTTTTAAAATTCGACACTTTCGTACCGTTTGAATTACAACTACGCCGAAGCTGCAAATCAATGCGAGCTCCGGCACTAACTAACCTGCTCTCTACGTCAGGGGATTGTTTGGGGAAACTTTACTTAATTGAAATCTGCTTTTTTACTCTTTCTTCACTTTTTTCAATGGAAATACTCAAAATACCATCTTTATAAGCTGCCTTGATACTTTCATGATTCACATTATCAGGCAATTGTAGTCTTCTGTTAAATGCTCCATATTCAGTTTCTACTCTGTGGAACTTACGTCCATTTTCTTCTTTTTTAATGGTTCGTTCTCCGCTGATGTTTAACATTCCATTATCAATGTCAACATTGATATCTTTTTTTTCCATTCCGGGTAATTGAGCCTCGATTATAAATTCTTTATCAGTTTCTGAGACATCGATACTCGGAACAAAATTATCACGTCTTGCTGAAACGAAATCATTAAAAAATTCATCCATTACATCAGAAAAACGCTTGCCAGCTACATTAGCATCGGGCCGGTTGAATCTTACAAGTGTCATGATACTACCTCCATTTTAATTTAGATAATAGTTATGGTTCACTTTTAATAAATACAACATACATGCCAACCCATTTTATGCAGACAATTCATGACACTGCATATATAAACTAATGTTGTTTTTACAGATAAATAACGTTCTCTGTCCCCTTGTCATTATGTGTTAGTCAAACTGTCTTCAATATTATGCAAAGTTGACTGCCAAAATTATGTACATAAAAAGGCCGAAGGTGCTGGTCAAAGCAACCTTCGGCACTAACTAACCTGTTCTCTACGTCAGGGGATTCTTTGGGAGACTTTTACTTTGATAAGACCGGAGCTGCAATTCAATGCTAACCCCGGCGCTAACTAACCTGCTCTCTACATCAGGAAATCCTGGGAAATGTTTAATCTATCAATCATTAAATAACCATAAACTTTGCGCCTTCTTGATTTAAATATCATTCTCTCTTAAATCTAAACGTTTCCAGACTGTTTTAGGTATTTCAATATACTTACAAATTCTTATTACACATTTACAACGATGCAGATACAGTTATCATTGTGTATCAAAATTATCAAAAGAATGGTTGTATTAGATAATGTGGGCAAACAACTTAAGGCTCCTAAAATTCACACTTCATTATCCACACAAATAATATAGACTTCAGCAGTGGATGCCGCTCCGGTTAACGATAACTTTTGTTCCATTCTTTTGCTACGAGAAATGCCATTTCAAGGCTTTGTTCGTAATTCAGACGGGGATCGCAATATGTTTCATAATTATGGCCAAGGCCTTCTTCATTGAG
>JBHJOO010000600.1:0-2735 GCA_050329675.1 Balneolaceae bacterium | reverse complement strand
ATGCATCAGATTTGTACCGGGTTAGTTGTTAGTGGTTTGTGGTATGTTGTTTGTTGTTTTTGACAATCACAACTAACCACTGACAACAGACTACTAACAAAAACGACTTCCTGTTTTACGAAGCAATCTCTCTAACCCCTTGTTTTTTAAATATGGAATCAGGAGTTCTGATGTCAAAACAGAGGCGCTAACACTTTACTTCGCGAGCCTTTCCCCTTCGCGGCCTTCGCGTGAAACAAACCAGGTAAAATCAAAATTCAGGATGCATACGTTCAGGAGTTAACAAGACGCGACTTTCCGAATTTACCAGCATTCCAGAAGAAATGAGCATGTTGATAGTCAACTGTTGCAGAACAGAATACCGGATCGCTGATAGCTGACATTATAATAGCTCATTCAACCGCATCGACATCTACATTTATACGCACTGCACTGGCTCCTTTCGGTTTCATCGTATCATACCTTTCAAAAATCCGGTTGAGCAGTTTTTCAATGGCATTTGCATTGTAACTTGTTTTTAATTTGATATGAGCCTCCCATTGATACTGGCCATTCAGCCACTCAATCATGGAGGGAGATGGGCCGAGTACTACATCTTCACCTACCTCAAGCCTCATGGCATCACAAAATTTATCAGCCGCCATTTGAACTTTACTCCAGGATTTACTTTTAAACCGGAACACAACCATTCTCGAATAGGGAGGGAACAGAAGCATTTTCCTGTTGGCAAGTTCATGCTTTGCAAAAGCTTTAAAGTCATGAGTTCTGGCACACTTTATGGCAGGATGATCCGGTTTCCAGGTTTGAACATAGACCACACCCGGTTTTTCGGCCCGGCCTGCCCTGCCGGCTACCTGACTCAATAGCTGATACATGCGCTCACTTGATCTGAATGACGGAAAAGCCAGTTCTGTATCAGCATTGATCACACCTACTACCGTTACATTTGCGAAATTCAGCCCTTTGGCTACAAGCTGTGTTCCGATCAGGATATCGGACTGTCCGGTTGCAAATTGCTCATATATTTTCTGATGACCAAACTTCCCGGAGGTTGTATCGCGATCCATCCGCAAAAGCCTTGCCTTCGGGAGAAGTGCCTGAACCTCTTCTTCAACCTGTTGTGTACCACTTCCTTTTGCTTTAATATTTGCAGATGAACAGAGTTCACAGCGGGTATCTGCACGGCGGGAATAACCGCTGTAATGGCAAAGCAGAATATTTTTTTTCTTGTGATAGGTCAGGCTGACCGAACACTCCGGGCTTTGGGGGATGTGCCCGCAATCTTCACACTGCATATAGGATGCAAACCCCCGCCTGTTGTATAAGAGTATAATTTGTTCCTTTCGTTTAAGCGCCCGTTCAATTTCCTCGTAAAGCTCTATTGTAAGCGGGCCGCGCATGGCCGATTTATATTCGATCAAATTTAAAATGCGAACCTCAGGCATGGTTCCTGACGGGCGAAGCGGCAGGTGCAATAACTCATGTTTTTTTTGACGAACGGCTTCAACAGATACCATTCCGGGTGTTGCTGAGCCAAGAACCACAACGGCATTGTCCATATTTGCACGCATGATTGCCACATCTCTGGCATGATATCTGGGAGCCGGGTCAAACTGTTTGTATGACGAGTCATGCTCTTCATCAACAACGATCAAACCCGGGTTCTGAACAGGTGCAAAAACGGCGGAACGGGGACCGATGGCAACTCGTTTTTCTCCCGATTTCAGGCTTTGCCAGGCTTCATAGCGTTCACGGGCGCTTAACCGGCTGTGGAGCACGGCAATCTGATCACCAAAAATCTGGTAAAACCGTTGAACCGTTTGTGGTGTAAGTGCAATTTCCGGTACAAGTACAAGTCCGCCTTTCCCCTGCTCAAGTGCATGCTTCAGGGCGTGAATATAAACTTCTGTTTTACCAGATCCGGTTACTCCAAAAAGCAAAAAACTCTTATATGAGTTTTCATCTAAATGAGTGCGAATCTTCTCAAATGCCTCTTGCTGCCGGCCTGACAGTTTTTTGATTCGATCCGGTTCGTATTTACCGTTATGTGTGCTTTCCGATTCGACTGGTAGATCCACCGATTCAATCCATCCTTCTTCTTCAATTCTTTTGAGTGTATAACCGGTAAATAGTTTATTTTGAAGTAAATCCTGATGAGTTTGAGGTAACTTCATACTGCTGATCTTTTGAAAAGCCTGAACCCATTTCAATTTGAGGTCCTTTTCCGGCAATGATGACAGTATTTTATCCGGCTGAATAGAATCTGCAAGTTTCCAGTGTTTCATTTTCAGGTAATCAATCTTTTGCCTGGGCTCTTCCCAAACTTCGATGATCCCCTTTTTAATCAGTTTTTTCAGAAGCCCCGATTTACGGTTCTCTTTCCATCTCTTTTCTGCTTCAGGCAGCGTAAGTGAATTTTCCTGAATATCATTTAATAATTCTATTTCATCTTTTTCGGGAGCATCTTTAAATCCTTTTTTAACTTTCAATATTTTTTCGGAATGGAAATTCAACCCAACCGGAAGTGACGCCTGGATAGCTTCGCCCCAGCTGCAGAAATAAAACCGGTGAATCCATTCGGTGAGCGCCAATATCTGCTGATCCATAACAGGGTCATTGTCCAGGATGCGCTCCACCGGTTTGGTTTCAAAATCCGGTTTTTGATCGTGCACACGAACGACCATGCCGATGGCAAATTCATTACGAAGAGGCACCCAAACACGCATACCAGGCCT
>JBHJOO010000192.1:0-5885 GCA_050329675.1 Balneolaceae bacterium | reverse complement strand
AACAGTATACTAAATTGATCGGAACCGACATTGTTCGGTGTATAACCGGTTGAATAAACTCCGTTGCCGTCATCTCTGATTGGGGTTACATTCTCTATATTATTGGCACCGGATACGCTCACGGAAAGATCAGCGGCTGCCCCTTCAACCCGGTTGTTGAATTGATCCTCCATTGTGATGGTAATTTTTGTTGATTCACCAGCTGTACCCGTTGCTGGTACATCGGCAACCGTTTGAGATGGATCACCATCTGCACTGTTTACCATAAAACTATCAGAGATTACCTGTCCGGCCTCCTCTGCGGAAAAGACAAGTGTATAGTTGCCTGCCCGATTGATAACGAGATCGTTAAATTCAGCCACCCCGTCTGATCCTGTAGTGACAGTTAGTGTACCTGAATCAAAAACAAATCCACCCTGTTCGCTGACGGTCACCTGAACCCCTTCAAGCGGGTTACCCGAAGGCCCGGTGACTTCAATAGATGGGGCAGGTGATATAACTTCTCCAGCTGTTGTGAGTGTAGGTTGAACGGTTATGTTTAGGGTGGGACTTGAAGTCTGAGATTCAAAAACAGCTATTACAGATTTATTGCTGTCCATAACTAACGTTGCAGGATTATCTGTTCCGGTGAGATCTTCCTGCCATTCTAAAAAAGCCCATCCTTCAGCCGGATTTGCCGACAATGTTACTTCATCACCATCTTCATACATTTCTTTATCAGGGTCAAGATCTACGGTTCCCTCTCCCTGAATTCCGACAGTAAGTGAAAATGCAACTATACCTTCCCGCTCAAAAAAAGCAATAATCGTTTTGTCTCTGTCAATAAGCAGTGAGTCCGGATTTCTGCTGCTAATCAGGTCACCTTCCCATCCATTAAAGATCCATCCTTCCGATGGACGGGCCTCAATCACAATCTGTGTATTGGCAGTAAATTCACCTCCGGTTGGAATAATTTCACCTCCCTCAGCCGGTGTAACCTTCGTTGTAAGTGTAAAAATTCTGGGAACAGTTTCATCAAAAGGGGCAGTCGGATTTTCACAATTAAACGTAATTACAGAAAAGATTAAAGCTATTAAAATTAGTTTTTTTCTCATTTCAAATTAAATTTGAAATTACGCTCTATGCGAAAACCCAATGCTAAACCTGATTAATAATAGGTATCGGGCTGATTTTATATATGCTTTAGCAATATGTTAGTTATAAAAAAGTTGAGTAATATTTAAATTAGATTATTATAACGTATTATCAGCTATCAGCTATCAGCTATCAGCTCCAGGCAGAGCTTCTCAATACCCGAGACTATTAAATCAGGCAAAGGTGAATTATGAGTGTAAGACCTCCCGCCGCGTGTAATAAATGCAGTTTGAAATCCCACCCATGCGGCGCCCATGATATCCCAGTCATGGGCGGCTATCATCATGCAAACGGATGGTTTGATACCCACTTGTTCAGCAGCTTTTTTATAAACAACCCGGTGCGGTTTGTAGATTCCGAATTCCTCCACACTGATGTGGCCATCGAACAAATCGGAAAGGCCTGCATTTTGCATCTGAGTATGAAGTGCATCTGACGACGAATTGGTTAGTGTGAAAAGCCGGAATCCTTTTTCCCTTAGCTGCTTCAGCCCCGGAATGACATCAACATGAGGAGGACAAGAGAGAATCGGACGGATTGCTGTTGCGGCATCTTCACGGCTAATGTCCATTCCTTTATCACGCGCAACAGCAACAAGTGAATCGGCGGCCAGCTGGCCGAAGGGCTTGAAATGTCCGCCTGCACTGTACACCAGCGACAGATGCAGCAGTGATTTAAACCAGAGCGGGACCAGTTCACTTTTACCATTCAGGGCTTCAGTCACAGATTTATGAACAGGGGCCAGGTCAAGCAGGGTTTCGTTCACATCAAATATAAGGGCTTTTGGCTTCATAGATTATTTTTTTTGATTTATGATTTCAGACTGTGTCCATCCCTAACATAGCTTGACCACAAACCACAAACAACACACAACGAACCAAAGTATCTGATACCAATCGACAAAATCGTGGCTTAAATGTTTACGACAAGTCAGGAGTTCTGAATTTAATTGTTTCTTAAAAAAGGTAATTTTCTGTAATTTTACTCTGTATGAAAACGTGCTTTTGGTATATCTGCCCCATTTTATTCATGCTGTTGACGGCTTGTTCTTCTGAGGAAAAAGATTCGAAAGAAATCCCTCTATTTGAACGATTACCTGCTTCAGTTACCGGAATAGATTTCGAAAACAGGCTTGTTCCTACAGAGGATTTTAATATGTATGTATTCCGGAATTTTTATAACGGTGGCGGTGTGGCACTTGGCGATATCAGCGGTAACGGGCTGCCGGATATCTTTTTAACCGGAAATATGGTTTCAAACCGGCTCTATCTTAATAAAGGAAATTTTCAGTTCGAAGATATTACCGAACAGGCAGGCCTGATATCGGAGGGAGTCTGGACTACCGGTGTGAGCTTTGTTGATATCAATGGGAATGGATTGCTGGATATTTATATAACAAAATCAGGGCCTCCTGAAGGTGATAACCGGCATAACGAACTCTTCATTAATAATGGAGATCTTACGTTTACGGAAAAAGCAAAAGAGTATGGCCTCGATGAAATTGGCCTGTCTACTCATGCCGTCTTTTTTGACTACGACGGAGATGGCGACCTGGATATGTATTTATTGAATAATTCGTTTGATCCGGTTGGCGGATATGATAATATAACCGGCCAGGCACGCAACATACCCGACCCTGAAGGAGGCAGTAAGCTATTCCGCAACGACAATGGATATTTTACGGATGTAACCGAAGAATCGGGCATATACAGCAGCAGAATTGGTTTCGGGTTAAGCGCATCCGTATCTGATCTAAATCGAAATGGATTGCCCGATCTTTATATTGCCAATGATTTTTTTGAACGCGATTATTTTTACATAAATAATGGTGACGGCACATTTACGGAAGTGCTGGAAAGTAAATTAAACACAATCAGTTCAAGTTCGATGGGTTCGGATATTGCCGACCTTTCCAATAACGGCTGGCCGGATATTTATGTATCGGATATGCTGCCGGCAACAGAACGAAGAAAAAAATCGAAAATGAATTATGAAACGTATGAAGAGTTACAGGAGAGTATAAAAAACGGATTCCACAAACAGATTACACGTAATACCTTGCAATTAAACAATGGCAAATTGCTTGAATCCGGAATAAAACATACGTTTTCAGAGATCGGCAGGCTTTCGCAAGTAGAAGCAACCGACTGGAGCTGGGCTGTACTCATTGCTGATTTTGATCACAACGGATACAACGACATCTATGTGACAAACGGTATCTACAAAGACCTTCTGGACCAGGATTATATTCGCTATACTGCGAATCCCGGCAGGATCAGGGAACTTATTCAGTCGGATGTTGATGATGTAATCTTGACCCTCATGGAGAGTATCCCCTCTGAACCGGTGGGCAACGTTCTTTTTTCGGGTGAGGGGGGCCTTGGCTTTGAGGATCGCAGCGAGGAGTGGGGCCTTGGCGAGCCGGGATTTTCGAGCGGGGCGGCCTGGGGGGATCTGAATGGTGACGGGTCGCTGGATCTGGTGGTGAGCGATGTGAATGGGCCGGTACGGGTGTACCGCAACCGTGCGGCGGAGCTGCATCCGCGGCGTGGGCGGCTGTTTGTGGAGCTTCGGGGGGAGTCGCCCAACACGCAGGGGGTGGGTGCGCAGCTGGAGGTATGGGCGGGCGGGTCCTACCGCTACCGCGAGCAGATGCTTCAGCGGGGATTTCAGTCGAGTGTGGCGCCGGGGCTTCATGTGGGCTTTGGCGAGGGGGTGATGCGTGTGGACTCGCTGCGGCTTCGCTGGCCGGACGGTCGTCTTACGCGGCTGGGCGAGGTGGAGCTTCCGGCGCGGCTGGTACTGGAGCAGCCGCAGGCGGGCCCGCCCGGGCCGGCAGACCCGCCGCCGCCGGTGATCCCCGGCGACACAGCCCTGCCGGCCCTCACAGGGCCGGTCGGGCTCAACGGGCAAGACCTCCCCTGGCTGCAGGATATCACGGAGCAGGCGGGGATCGGCTGGTCGCACCGCGAGAATGAGTATGTGGACTTCACCCGGGAGCGGCTGCTGGTGCACATGCGCTCGACGGAGGGCCCGGCCGTGTGTGCGGGCGATGTGAATGGCAACGGGCTGGAGGATGTGTACCTGGGCGGGGCGCGCGGTCAGGCGGGGGTGCTGCTGGTGCAGCGCCCGCAGGGCGGCTTTGCCACCGAGAGCCCGCCGGCGATCGCCGCCGATCACCCCTCGGAGGATACGGCGTGCGTGCTGTTTGACGCCACGGGGGACGGGAATCTGGATCTGTATGTGGCCAGCGGCGGGAACTCCTTCTCCTCGGGCTCGCTGGCCCTGGCCGACCGGCTGTATCTGGGCGATGGTGCGGGCGGGTTTACCCGCTCGGAGCAGGTGCTTCCCACGCGGCGGGGCCTGGCGAGCACCTCGGCGGTGGCGGCGGGGGATTTTACGGGCAACGGGCACCCGGACCTGTTTGTGGGGGAGCGTCTGCGGCTGTTTGCCGTGGGGGTTCCGGCGCGCGGGTTTCTGCTGGCCAACGACGGGTCGGGGGGCTTCACGGAGGTGACCGGGCAGTGGGCGCCGGAGCTGGAGGAGGCGGGCATGATCACCGATGCGGTGTGGGCGGACTGGGACGGGGACGGGCGGCAGGATTTGATCATCGTGGGGGAGTGGATGAGCCCTCGCATCTTCCGCAATACAGGCGAGCGGTTGCAGGAGATTACCCGCGAGCTGGGCCTGTCCCGACTGTCGGGCTGGTGGAATGCGGTGCATGCGGCCGACCTGAACGGGACCGGGCGCACGGACCTGGTGCTGGGCAACCACGGGCTGAACTCGCTGTTTCGCGCCAGCGGGGAGCATCCGGTTCGCATGTGGGTAGGCGATATGGAAGGCAACGGGATGGTGGACCAGATCCTGAGCATGCCGCGGGGGGGCAAGGACTATCCGGTGGCCCTTCGCCATGAGCTGCTGGAGCAGCTTCCCTCGCTTCGGGAGGCCTACCCGGACTATGCGAGCTACGCCGGGCAGACGGTGCAGGAGATTTTCACCCGGGAGCAGCTGGAGCGGGCGATCGAGCTGCGGGCGGAGGAGCTGGCCAGCGTGGTGATCTGGAACGAGGCGGGCGGGGCGCGGGTGGAGCGTTTGCCGCTGCGGGCACAGCTGTCGCCGGTCTACGGGCTGTGGAGCGGTGATGTGAGCGGGGACGGTCGTGCGGAGATACTTGTGGCGGGCAATCTGCTGGAGGTGAAGCCGGTAGCCGGCCCGTATGACGCCTCCTGGGGGGCGCTCATCATGCGCGGGGATGACGGCGGGCTGGCGAGCATCTCGCCGGTGCACAGCGGGCTTCAGGCCGGTGGGGCCTCCCGCGGGATTGTAAGCGTGAGGGACGCCGGAGGCCATACCCTGATTGTGATTGCCCGCAACAACGCCTCCCCGCTGGTCTACCGGGTGCGGGGAAGAGACGATGGATGATAGCGGGCAGGGAGAATTGCAGTTGGAAGTGATAGTAGACAGTAGGCAGTTGAGCAGAGCGA
The DNA here is from genome assembly GCA_050329675.1 of Balneolaceae bacterium. Lineage (GTDB taxonomy): Bacteria > Bacteroidota > Rhodothermia > Balneolales > Balneolaceae > CAYVBJ01. Next base: position 267 of record JBHJOO010000192.1, on the reverse strand, counting down.
AAACCTGACAGCGCTAATAATTTACAGACCGGCCTTTCGCGGCTAAACCCGTTATCTTACGAAATGTGTTACAATGGAACAACGCCGGGATTCTTTTTCAGACTGAAGTTTTGTGGTTCCATGGCTGGAAGTCACACTCAAAACGACTGAGAGCTTGTCGAGACATTAAAGATATTGGAGGCACTATCCAGAAAAGTGTGTCTGAGTTCAGGTCTCCTTATGGATCTATTGGGTTTCATCTGGAAATAATGTCTTGTCAAATTTAAA
>JBHJOO010000003.1:0-4203 GCA_050329675.1 Balneolaceae bacterium | reverse complement strand
TGACGGCCGGCTGAATGATCGATTGCAATACCGAGCCATGGCCACCTATAGCCGCAATTATGGGGTGTGTTCAGATCAGATTATTACAGGTGGTTGTTTCATCAATTCAGAGCGCCCAGCTGACCCTAATCTTGAAACCATTCCGCGAAGCGAGTTGCGCAGGGATCAATACTCGGCAATAATTGAAGCTAACTATCAGTTGCTGCCCGCTCAGGGTATTCGCCTGCATGGCTCGGTTGCATTGGATACCGGTGATTTTCTGGGCGAAAGCGCTGGTGTGATGCTGGGAGTTTCCTGGAATGGAATCGTCCGTTGAGTGGCTGGGGATGATGCTTTTTTGATTTTGTGACGAGACCTTATAACCTGAGTTCGATTAATATGAAAATTAGTTTATTGGTTGTAGATGTTTAAAGGAAATTCCCTCCGTCAGCCGACGGAGGGAATTTTAATAACCTGATTTATTAATCGAACTGAGATTTATACAAGATTTCCTGTAGAACCCATTAATTAAATCCGCACATTTTATTTCAGCAGAGTCATGGTACGGGTAAGGGTTCTTGAGTCTGTCCTGAGAACATAAACATAAATTCCGCTTGAAAGATTGGATGCATTAAAATTAACACTATGCTCACCTGCACTCAAGCGGCGGCTGACCAGGGTTTCAATTTTTTGGCCTACAATATTGTAGATTTCAAGGGTGACCTCTGCACTTTCAGGGAGTGTAAAAGAAATAACCGTATTTGGATTAAAGGGGTTTGGATAGTTTTGACTGAGCCTGATATTTTCAGGAATCAAGCTTTCTTCTTCTATTGAACTGGCTACAGAAGTATTTATTCTGTAAATGTTGCCATCAAAAGAACAAATATGAAGTTCGCGATTTTGGTCTTCTCCAAAACATACGATACGGTTTCCACCAAGATTGTCAATGGGCTGATTATCGAATGCTGAGTTCCCGTCATAAGCAAATGACCAAATATCACCTGATGAAAAATCAGCATATACATATCTTCCGAAAAGCTCAGGAATCGAATTACCACGATAGACAAATCCGCCGGTTATAGCCTGGCTGCCTGGTAATCCGTATTCAAAGACTGGTAATTCAAGTCCTGTTTGGTCACAACCCGTTTCCGGGCTGAAACAAAGACTGCCTTCCATAGTATTCCATCCATAATTTTTTCCGGATTCAACAATATTTACTTCTTCCCTTCTGTTCTGCCCGACATCGCCAACCCACAATTCATCCGTTTGTGAATCAAAACTGAACCGGAATGGATTCCTTAAACCCCATGCAAAAATTTCTTCTCTCCAACCTTCCTCATTGTCAACAAACGGATTATCAGCCGGTATAGAATAATTCAAACCCGGATCGGTTTGATCTACATCAATGCGCAGAATATTACCGTGAAGTGTGGTTCGATCCTGTCCATTCCCGAGTGGATCTCCGCCACTGCCACCATCTCCCGTGGCTATGTACAAAAATCCATCCGGGCCAAAGCGAAGTTGTCCCGCATTGTGGTTGCTGAAGGGCTGGTCTAATTCAAATAAAATAAACTCTGTGGATTCATCGGCAATTCCTGTTTCCAAATCCACTGTAAACCTGGAAAACACAGAGCGGAAAGGGTCCGGCGGCGTGTAATGAACAAAAATATATGGATTGGATTCAAAATCCGGGTGAAATGCAAAACCAAGTAACCCTCCTTCACCGCTCGTACTCACATTAGATCGAATATCCAAAATTTCAATCGTTGCAGAAACTTCAAAATCATTTTTGAATTTTAAAATTCGCCCTGCCCTTTCAGCAACAAAAACAGTATCATCAATACCATTTGCAATTTGAAAGTCGATCGGCTGTGAAAAAGATAATCCCGGATAGGCCGGCTCAACCAAAATCTGAGAGTTAGCCTGATTAGAAATTGAAATGGTTAGTAAAAAAATTAGAAAAAATATTTGGTACCATTTTACCATAAATTCAGGCTCCCGTTTATATTTATTTGCCTTACATTTCTAAAGTAAAATCTATATTAAAGAGATAATACAGATAACATTGTTACAGACAACTCCATATTAAATAAAATGTTCCAAACAATTAAAAAAATATCTTTAAACAAATAAAGGAAATCATTAATTGTCGGCGCAGAGAGTTATATTGAATCTGTATCTGTAAAATGAACTGAAAAATCGATCATTTACTTTGACAAATTAATCTTTAATAAAAGTACACTACTATATCCTGCAGATTTTTGAATGTTCTTTATATGTTAAGCACGAATTTTAATTAAATTTTTTCAAAATCATACAAATGGAAACCGATTCAACCAGCAAACTGGCCGTTTTGATTGATGCTGACAACGCACAGCCATCTATCATTGAGGGACTTCTTGCTGAGATTGCCAAATATGGAACAGCCAATGTGAAGCGTATTTATGGCGACTGGACACAACCGCAGCTTCGCGGATGGAAGGAGGTGCTACTTCAGCACTCTATACAACCGATTCAGCAATTTGGATACACAAAGGGAAAGAACGCTACCGACAGTGCCCTGATTATCGATGCAATGGACCTTCTTTACACAAACCGGTTTGATGGGTTTTGCCTGGTTTCAAGCGACAGTGACTTTACAAAACTTGCCGGCAGAATTCGTGAGGCCGGCCTCGTTGTATATGGTTTTGGTGAACGCAAAACACCTGAACCTATGGTGGCGGCCTGTGATAAATTTATATTCACCGAAGTGTTGCAGGATGAAGAGGATGACAGGGAACCGCGAAAACAGAAATCATCGAATCTATTGAAACAGGATACGAAACTGGTTAATCTTGTACGTAAAGCCATCGAAACTTCATCCGATGAAAGCGGATGGGCTCATCTCGCACCAGTTGGAAGCTATATAGCCAAACAATCGCCGGAGTTTGATCCCAGAAATTACGGCTATAAAAAACTTGGAGAGTTAATAAAAGCGATGGGCCTGTTTGAAATGGAAGAGAGGCCGGTAGGTGAAGGGCAGTCTAAAGCGATATATGTCAAAGATAAAAGAAAGTAGCTTATCTGGCTATATTGTAACTTTTTAGGATATAAATTGCTGAAATACTTATTCTTGAAACTCATTTTTATCCAACCATTCAAATTAATGTTTTCAACTCAACAGATTAAAGCATTCCGTACCAGTAAAACTCCATTTTTCTTTTACGATCTTGAATTGCTTGAAAAGACCATTCGAGAGATAAAAAAGCATGGTGTTTCAAAAGGCTATCACATTCACTTTGCCATGAAAGCAAATTTTAATGACCGAATACTTAAAATAATGCTTGATTCCGGTTTTGGGGTGGATTGTGTTAGCGGAAAGGAGATTGAAAAAGCTATTGAAACAGGATTCAAACCAAATCAGATTGCTTTTGCGGGGGTTGGAAAGACCGATGAGGAAATTGAAACCGGATTAAAATATGACATTTTTTCATTTAACTGTGAATCTCTTCAAGAGATTGGGGTTTTAAATGATCTTGCCGGAAGGCAAAATAAAAAAGCACGCATTGCACTTCGTCTGAATCCGAATGTAGAAGCCAAAACCCATAAGTATATTACAACAGGACTTCAGGAAAATAAATTCGGGATTCCCTCCTATGATCTGCCTGAACTTTTTGACTTGATTCCGGCTTCCAGGAATATCAACCTAACCGGGATTCATTTTCATATTGGTTCTCAGATTCTTGATTTAAGCACATTCCGTAATCTTTGTAATCGCATTAATAAAATCCACGATGAATTTAAAAAACGTGGTTTTTTATTAAAACACATCAATGTCGGAGGCGGGCTCGGTATTGATTACAGTAACCCCGACAAGAATGCTATTCCCGATTTCAAAACCTATTTTGAACTCTTTTCGGACCATCTGAATCTTGAAAATGGCCAGGAACTCCATTTTGAATTGGGAAGAAGTATTATTGGCCAGTGCGGCAGCCTGATTTCAAAAGTACTTTATACCAAAAAAGGTAACACTACTAATTTTGCTATCCTTGATGCCGGTATGACAGAACTGATTCGCCCGGCTCTTTACCAGGCACAGCATCACATTGATGTTTTAACAAGCAATGAGCCAGCTGTTACCTACGATGTAGTCGGGCCGATATGTGAAACATCCGATACTTTCCGGGCCGGTATAAAACTGCCTCGCATTGAACGTTGTGATTTGGTTGCCATCAGAAGCTGCGG
>JBHJOO010000030.1:0-3210 GCA_050329675.1 Balneolaceae bacterium | reverse complement strand
CGGGTTTCACGCAAAGGGCGCAATGTTCACGCAAAGAACGCCATGATTTTATTTTAACTTCACAGGATTCGATTCGCTCGGGGTGTTGTGCTCAACTTTTCAGTATTGCGTTTTCAACTTTCCCCATTCTGACTCCTGCCATCCGGAATATTTACAATGGATGTGAACCATCTATTTATTCTGTCGGAAAAAGCGACCGGGACAGTTGGTTTTTCGAAGTGGCTTGATCAATTTCATGCCAAGGTTATTAATAAACCCATTCGTAATTCTTAAAGGCCGTTACCAGAGTATTTGGCCTGGCACCATCATGAAGTTTTTAAAAAACCTTCAAGAGAATTGTTTTAAAGTTTTGGGTGATTTTTACCGGGCAATTTCATTTATTGATATTATTAAATAACTAAATACGCTATGCTTTCAACGTTGGACTTTCCGGATGACCTGCATTATGCTTCCGACAGGGAGGCCAAACCTCTTGAGTTTTATCTGAAATGCTTGCGAAGTAGTGACCGGTTAGACCTGAAGCTTGGCTATTTTAGCTCCAATGCAATTCGAACTCTTTCTCTTGGGTTTGCTCAGTTTATTTACAAAGGGGGAAGTATCAGAATTATCACCAATCATTATCTATCTGAAAATGATAAGAAATTGCTTGAGAACAATGCATCCGGTGAATTTGACTATGTGTATATCAACAGACTTATAAAAAATGATCTGGAAGGACTTGAGAAGGTACTCCGTTCAACAGAGCAACATTTTTTTGATTGTTTAAAATATTTACTGAAAAACAATAGATTGGTCATCCGGCCGGTAAAACTGAAACCAAACAAAATGGCGCATTATAAAGAGGGGATTTTCAAAGCCGGAGATGAAAAAGTCTATTTTGACGGCAGCTGTAATTTTACCTACAGTGGTTTGATTGAAAACGGAGAAAGTATAAGTATAAAAAGGTCTTGGGGAGCAGAGCCGGAAATTGCCGGAATTCAAAATAAGGAAATTGAGCTGGAAAAGATTTTTGCCAAAGAACATCAGGCCTATGAATACCTTTCTGCCCAACAAATTGAAGCTGTTATAAAAAAAGAAGGACAAGACAAGGATTTGGATGAGCTTGTAAGCGATGAAAAACAAATTATTAAAAACCTGAGAGAAGATAATGGTATAAAAAATATCTTTCGAGAAGAGCAGAAAAAGTATCTTGAATTCCTGAATAAAATGAAAAATGAACCGAGGTTTCCTTTTAATAGCGAACCGTATCCCTACCAAATAGAAGCTTATGAGGCGTGGGTTCAAAATGGTTATAATGGAATTTTTGCAATGGCAACTGGAACCGGCAAAACGATAACTTCATTAAATTGCCTTTTAAATGAATATAGAAAGGCAGGATTTTACAGGGCATTGATATTGGTTCCAACCTTGGCACTTGTTGATCAATGGAAAGAGGAAGTAGAACTTTTCAATTTTTCAAATATTAATGAAGTTTCTGGGAGAACTGATTGGAGAAAAACTTTAACAAGGTTGAAAAATGATTTTATGTGGGATTCCTCACCAAACTTTGTAATCATTTCCACATATGCTTCTTTTCAAAATGAAACATTTCAAAAGCTTGTAAATAAATTTCCAGATGATACATTTCTGATTGCTGATGAAGCACATAATATAGGAGCAGCTAATACCAGAAGCAGTATATCTAAGATCACTTTCACAAAAAAAATTGCATTATCAGCAACACCTAAGAGAGCTTACGATCCTGAAGGAAATGAAGTAATTGAGGAGATATTCAATGACAAACCACCATATTGTTACAATTACTCTATGGAAAAAGCCATTAAGAATGGTGTTTTAAATAGGTATTTTTATTATCCCATTTTAGTTGAGCTGGAAAATGACGAATTAGAAGAATATTACAATATCACCTCACAATTAATTAAGTACCTGGGAGATGATGGTGATAATTTCCTTGACGATGAGAGAGTTACCGCTCTCTTAATCAAACGTAAAAATATTATTCATAAAGCACGAGGGAAGCTTGCTGCTTTTCGAAAACTCGCTAAAAAATTGCATAAAGAAAATAAGTTAAAATATTGTTTTGTCTACGTCCCAGAAGGTTATGACTATACGGATGATGAAGAAAGGGCATATTACCAAATTATGATGAACATTTTAGCAGAAGTAAACCCAAGAATTCGGCAAAGTTCCTTTTTGGGTAATGATTCTGATAGAGAAGCTAAACTAAGAGGATTTAAAGAGGGCAGAATTGATGCACTTGTAGCAATGAAATGCTTAGATGAAGGAGTTGATGTACCAAGGACTGAAGTAGGAATTTTCGCTGCAAGTACCGGGAATCCACGACAATTTATACAACGGAGAGGACGATTATTGAGAACACATAAGGATAAAGACTTCGCATATATTTATGATTTAGTTGTAACTCCTGACATTTATCGAGATGCTAATGGCACGCAATATTACAATGTCGAAAGGGCATTATTTAAAAAAGAGCTAACAAGGGTTGCTTACTTTGCAAGTCTTTCTGAAAACTTCTATGATACCAAACAAACTTTTTCGGACATAAGTGAATACTTTAACCTTGATGTAGATTCTATAATATGGGAGTTAAAAGATGATGCCTAAAGAGCTTTTTAAAGAAATTCTTGAAGATCCAACATTGAAAGAGAAGATTGGGCTTAGTGATGCAGATATAGAAAATATTGAAATTGATTCAATAGCAAACAATGACTACTTGAAAGTTTTGAAAATCATTCTCTTTTCACAAAAGAACCAGACGCCAAAAACCTCAACTTATACGAGCATAAAAAATCATTTTGGGATAAATTGATATGGGCATCAAAGTAGACTTTATTTCATTTCAGAATTTTTATAATTATCACGGTGGATATGAAGAAAATAGATACGAATTTGAGGATGGATTAAATCTGATTGTTGCAGATAATGGAGCAGGCAAATCCAAGTTCTTCAACGGTTTTCTATGGATACTAGACAATGAAGTTTTAGATTCGGAGTCTAAAAAGAAGCGAAAGGTCGGAGTTAGCAAGTTTCAAATGATTTCTGATAAAGCTAAAAATGAAGCCGAAGTTGATGAAGAGATAATAACAGGAGTTAAAGTTGAATATTCTGATTCGAGAAATAATTATCAAATCATTAAAGAGATTAGATCAATCAAGAGAGATGAAGGGAATCCAATTGATGAGAATACAT
>JBHJOO010000092.1:0-3163 GCA_050329675.1 Balneolaceae bacterium | reverse complement strand
TCGTAGGGCTCTCTTCCAGGCTCGATAACCGTCACAATTTCTGATGTGAGTCCGGTGGGATATGGAGGCAGATCCGGAAAAATATTTTCCGGAATAAACTGATCATTGGCCGGATCGAGCACCAGCTCTGAATAGAGATCTGCAAGGCGTATATTCCCATCCACAAGATATTGAAAGCGCGACTGTTCTCCCGGTGTAAAGCCTTCGATCTCAATCCAGAAATGAACACTGTCAGCCCTTGGTGCGTCCTTTTTCATTAGAAACTCATCTCTAATCTCCCAGTCACTATGGTCCCCAATCACATAAACAAACTCTTTACCGGGAGCAAAAATTGAAAAGCTGACTTTTGATGGATCCGACTCATCATAGGTTATTCCGTCTTCGAGGCCGGGCGGACGCTGTTCTTCAACCACATCCGGTGAAGTAAACGTAAACGTATGTGTTTTTTCCAGACTTGCACCAGATTCGGTTTTTGCCTGGATTGTAATGGTGTTTATTCCATCCAGAAGAGTTACACCAAGATCAGATATGGATGATACAAACAGAAGCTGGCGTTCGTTCTCATAAAAACCATTAAACGATCCGGCCGGTTCACCATTGATAATAATTTTTGATTCGTCAATATCTATTGGATCTGAGGCCATAGCCGCAACATTTGCAAATATCGAAGGCGGTGTAAAACTTTGAATACTGTTGTTGAGAGGCTCCATCTGGAAAATGAGCGGATGGGTAATCTCAATAAATGAATCACTGAACTGGCCAATGGCAATCGGGTTCAACGGATCTGTAAACCATTCCCACTGTGTGCCACTTTCATTAAAATGCTCATGGAACTTATAGGCATAACCCGTTATTCCCTCGTGTGTGATGTTGCCGCCGCCAACTTCAAGTTCTACAACCTGAAATGAAAAACCTCCCTCCGGATCTTCAGTTAGAAGTGAACCATCTGTTGCACTGATTTGCCCATTAACATTGTTCCCCCAATTGTTAAATGATCCCGGAACAAAACTGCGCACTGCATTATCTCCCGGTACATATCTAAAGGTGACATCAACCGTATTCTGGGAATATCCGGACCCAATGAAGGCAATAGAAGTTAAAAGAAAAGTGATTACAGAAATTATGAGTTTGAAATTCTTCATATTATTTGGCATTTAATGAAACAGGTACATCATTTTGTTCATGAAATTTTTCGGTTGATTCCCGCAGTATAATTTCCGGGTTATATATCGTATGTGAAATGGGTTTATCCGGCTTGTTAATCCGATCAAGAAGATTCTGAGTTGCCAGAAAGCCCATGTCGTACATAGGCTGCCGGATAGTGGACAATCCTAAAAATTGAGATATTTCAAGATTGTCATAACTGATTATCGGTAGAGAGATATTTTTTTCTTTCAATGCTTTTAATGCCCCGACAGCTTTAATATCGGACGATGAAAAACATGCATCCGGCAACGGTTTTAATTCAAGGATTTTCATCATGGCGTCGTAACCTGCCCGTTCGGTAAAACCGTCTCTGTAACTTGTATCCCCTGTCGCCACATAATCTTCATCAAATGGTATTCCGGCTTCCTCAAGTGCTCTTTTATACCCTTCAAATCTCTGAATAACCGGTTTTGAGGCAGAAAGAGCAGAAATCATGGCAATCCTTCTGAATCCCCTGTCGATCAAATATTTTGTAGCTTTATAAGCACCTTCTTTGTTGTCAACGCTAACTGAATCAAATTCAAAATAATAATCATCAATGATAACGATAGGTGATTTAAATTTTTTAAGTGATTTCCATTTTGAATCATTCAAATGAATAGAGATAAAAATATATCCCTCCGCCCACCGGCGCTTGAGCAGGTACTCGATTTGACTAAAAAGATCCTCTTCAGGTTTAATATTCACGATATTTAATTCATAGTCCAGATTTTTAAGTTTATCCTGAATTCCGGCAAGCACTTCCATAAAAAAGTAGTTGGATATAACCGGAACCACTACCATGATTACGTTTTTCTTTTTACTTGCAAGGCCCTGAGCAAATGCTTGAGGATGATAGCCAAGCTGCTCAGCGACTTTTAATACTTTCTTTCGTGTTTTATCTGTTACACGGCCTGAATTATTAAAAACCCTTGATACAGTAGCAATACTTACACCCGAAGCTTTGGCTATATCGTAAATAGTTTTACTCAATTTTCAAAATTTGGATTAAAAAATATGCAGGTGCCTTTCAAAGCACCTGCAAGAAAAATTATAAGTTTTATTTTTATTTAATTAATGTCATGCTTTTTTGCTGTATAAAATTACCGGCTTCAAGGCGATAGAAATATACACCGGATGCCAGTGATCTTGCATCAAAGCGAATGCTATGAGTACCACTGTTTAATTGACCGTTAACAAGTGTGGCAACTCTTTGCCCAAGAACATTGTAAACATTCAGCTTCACTTCAGATGCCTGAGGAAGTGTAAAGTTAATTACTGTACTTGGGTTGAACGGATTCGGAAAATTCTGTTCCAGCCTGAACTGATTCGGATTTTCCGTGAATACTTCATCTATTGACGTTGCAAGTGCAGCGTAGTCGGGCTGAGTTTCAAAAGGCAGTGGCGGATCTTCCTGCCACGTAAGCCGTGCCATCTGGAATGAAGACGGCCAGTCTACTTCGAATATCTGACCAATAAACGGATCAACCCCTCCGTCCCGAACAGCCTCGGGCTGGATAAATTGATAATACCTTCGGCCGGCATCAAACCCGCCTCCATTATCAACCAAAGAAGCAGCATCGGCAAATGGCTGACCATAAACAATGACAAATCCGAAATCATTGATCATAGGGAATACCAAATCTAATTCAAGGCGATAGATATTGGTTTCACCTTCAACCGGTTTGAATTGCAAAATTTCCAAATCTTCCGGTGATGTTGCATCATCGAAGAAATCTCCACCGGGTGCAACACCCAATAATAAAGCAGTAAATTTGGATTCAAGCTGCATGAATACGGAATCTTCAGCAGGATTAAATGGAGTGGTTGCCTCGGTAATTGCCGGGCTCATATCAATCTCAAAGATAACCGTCAAACTTCCATCCGGAGTATCTTCCTGATTTATGATAGCCGCGCTTTCAAGACCGCCAAAGAATTCCTGGCCAGTACTTTGTGATAAATCAGTACCAAACTGAAA
>JBHJOO010000123.1:0-3103 GCA_050329675.1 Balneolaceae bacterium | reverse complement strand
CTTCAGGAAGAGAAGCGAAGAATCAGCGGACTCTATTTAAACCGGCTTAATCGCAATATGCGTCTTCAGGCTGATCCCACTGTGATTTACGCATTGGGTGAAAAAAGAAGGCTGCTTTTTGAAGATTACCGTTTTGAACATCCCTATAATACCTATCTGATCAATGGATTACCGCCCGGGCCTATTACAAACCCTGATTTAAACTCAATAAGGGCCGTCCTGAATCCGGAATCGCATGATTATTTGTATATGGTTGCAACACCGGATGGCAGCCATGTTTTCAGTCGAACATTTGAAGAGCACCGGGCGGCAAGTGATGAATGGAGAAAGTTTATCAGGGAACAGACCCGGATACGCCAGCAGCTCGAGAGAGAGAAGGAGATGAGCTCAAATTAAAAATATTTTTTATTTTGCCATCCATAAAATTGATGATACTAATTTCCAATGACAAAAAAGCGTATGCGTTTTAAAAACTTTATTTTGATGCCAATCTTTCTCCTTTTTGCAACAGGTTCTGTTTATGCACAAGAAAACGGAGACATGATTGAAACTTATGAGCGTGCTGAATCATTGTTAAGCTGGAATCTGAATGATAAAGTTTATAACAGTTTCATTTTCCCCAATCAGATTTCCGGCAATACATTTTGGTATGACACGAATACGCGCAGAGGGCAGGAATACTACCTGATAGATACGGATAGCAGAAATAAAAGATTAGCTTTTGATCATCAGAGGCTTTCTGAAGCAGTGTCGGAATTACCGGATTTTAAGGCTGTGCCGCGTGAACTTAAACTTGTCAACTTATCATTCAGCACGAATTTGGAAATGATTAGATTTGAAAGAAATAATGCGGTATTGGAGTGTAATATTAAAGATTATAAATGCGAACGGATAGCAGATGCAACTGAAGTTCCCCGTTTTTCGGTGCCATCACCTGATGGAAAAAAAGCTGCTTTTACAAGGGAGTATAATTTGTGGATTAAAAATCTTGAAACGGGCAAGGAGACTCAGCTTACTTTAGACGGTGTAAAACATCATAGTTATGCTACGGATAATCACGGATGGAGGCGTTCCGAACGCCCGATTTTACTTTGGTCACCCGATTCGAAGAAGATTGCCACATTCAGGCTTGATGAAAGGAATGTTGGAAATGTGGTTCTGTGGCGAACTCAGGTTGGCAGGCCGGAGGCTGACATCTGGCCATACGCATTACCGGGAGATACGGTCGTCCCGATGCTCGAAAGAGTTGTCATAGATACTGAAACACAGAAAACAGTTTATCTGGATGTGGAACCCGATCACCAGCGAACATCAAACTGCTGCGGCCTGATTCGCAACGGCAACTGGGCGGATGTAGAATGGAGTAAAGAAAGCGATATGCTGGCGTTCGTTAGTACATCAAGGGACTATAAGGATGTAACCCTTCAAATTGCAGATCCTGTAACAGGAGAAGTAACTGAAGTATTCAGTGAACATGACGAACTTTTTTTTGAATCGAACCTGACATCAAGAGGTGTGCCTAACTGGAGAGTGCTTCATGATTCAAATGAGTTTATCTGGTTTACACGCAAAGATAATTGGGGGCATCTCTATCTTCATGACCTGAACTCAGGTGAATTAATAAACCGTATAACAAAAGGAAACTGGAATGTGATTGATATACTCCGGGTGGATCAGGAAAACCGTACAATCTATTTTTCTGCTGTTGGAATGGAGGAAGGGCGTGATCCCTATTTTGAACATTTCTACAAAATACAATTTGACGGCAGCGGATTAACATTGCTTACGCCCGATAATGCAAACCATTCTGTTTTTCTCAGTGATGAAACCTCCTGGTTTGTAAATACCTATTCAACCTTTACGGAACCTCCCGTTTCAGTATTGCGGGATATGGATGGAAACCAGATTATGAAACTTGAAGTGGCAGACATCCAAGATCTGCTGGAAACCGGATGGACAAAACCTGTTCCTGTTACTGTGAAAGCCCGTGATGGTGAAACAGATTTATACGGTTTTATGATCCTGCCTTCAAATTTTGATGAAAACAAGATGTATCCGGTCATTAATTCGATTTATCCCGGCCCGCAATCGGGCAGTATCGGTTCCAGAAGTTTTTCCCACTCACAACGCGGTCAGGCACATGCGCTCGCTGAATTGGGTTTTGTAGTTGTTGCTATTGATGCTCTTGGCAGCGGCCCGATGAGGTCGAGAGATTTTCACACGGCTTATTATGGTGATATGAGTGATAATGGGCTTCCTGACCAGATTTCCGCCATGAAGCAGCTGGCAGAAAGGTATCCGTTTATTGATATTGATCGGGCAGGTATCTACGGCCATTCCGGCGGTGGATTTGCGACATCAAGTGCACTATTTCAATACCCCGACTTTTTTAAAGTAGGTGTTTCGAGTGCCGGCAATCACGATAACCGGAATTATACCTATTATTGGGGTGAAAAATACCAGGGGCTGCTTAAAGCAAACGGGCCGGATGATAACTATGCAAATCAGGCTGTCCATCAAAAAGCTGGTAATCTGCAAGGCAAGTTGCTGCTGTCTTACGGATCAATGGATTCGAATGTGCACCCATCGATGACATTGCTGATTGTGGATGAATTAATCAGGCAAAATAAAGATTTTGACCTGCTGGTAATGCCTAACAGGGGGCATGGATACTCTAATGAACCTTATCACATCCGTCGGACATGGGATTATTTTGTAAAACACCTTTTGGGAAAAACACCGCCTCTGGAATACCAAATCAAGAGGTAACTTTTTAAATCATAATCCATTAAACCATAGGTTACCAGCCACTGCAAATCCGGGATTATTCTATAATGGTGTCTTCCCTGTTGCCGTATTCTGCCCACGATCCTTCATACGGCCGAACCGAGTCGTATCCCATCAGGCGAAGGGTAAAGTAGGCATGTGAACCCCTGACATTGGTTTGGCAGTGCGGAATTATTTCCTTGTCGGGTGTGATTCCCCTGGAAGCAAATAATTCCTGAATTTCCTGAGCCGGTTTAAAATAGGGTATATCTCCATCCTGCAAAACATTGTTCCATTCAAGATTGACTGCATTGGGAATATGACCGCTACGTTCAGC
>JBHJOO010000012.1:0-3738 GCA_050329675.1 Balneolaceae bacterium | reverse complement strand
AGAACCTTCGGAAAGAGTCAATATTTTCAATTATATTCAATAAAAGGTTTGAATCTATGATATCTCTAAAAGAAAAATTCGAAACAACTCACTTAAGTACCCGGTCGATGGCCAGGGATCTTTACAATGATTTGCAGCAGAGCAAAAATCAGGACATTACGCTTGATTTTTCCGGAATTGAATTTGCCTCACGGTCATTCATGGTTCAACTCTACTCAATGCTCGCCAAACACCGTTCACAGGTCCGCTTTGTGAATATGAATGAAAATGTTGATCGTATGTACCAGCTTGCCGTGACCGCATATAATAAACCGGCCGTTCTGCCCAGTCTCATGAACAAAGATTCTTCACCTGAAGTATTGAGTTTATAATTTGATTTTCAATGATATGTAGTTGAGCAAGCAATGATATATAATGTATGAATTGTTAAATTAAATATTATTTAACAACTTAGATTAATTTTAAATCTTTGATCAATGATCTCTTTTACGTATCAACTGACTTTTGTCTTGCTTGCGTCATTATTTTTTATGACAAGTTGTGGAAATAATTCAGTGGATAATCCACCTGTTCATCTGCCGGAAATAATTGAAGTAAAAGCTCCTGAAATATTGGAAATTCCAGATGTTGACGCATTGATTTGTGAGGTTGAGAACAGGGATTCATTCGATTTCCAAATAGAATGGGAAGTTTCATCAGGACATTTGATACCTAAGGACAGCACTACCATTTATTTTCAAACGCCACCCCGTGCTTCTGAAATAACCGTAACATGTACAGTTTTGGATTCCACTCAAATTTTTGATCAAAAAACTGCAAATATAACAGCAGTACTCCCCGATTTTGTTGGCGATTACAGCCTTAAGTCCATTCAAGCTTGTGATTCTACTTTTACAGCTGATAAATTAAACAGCGATTCTCCCCGTCTGCTGTTTAAAATTTTTGATACTCACACCACTGGAAAGGGATTTGCCTACTCCTGGAAGGTGTCGTACGAGGGACTGCCGGAACCGGAAAACTGTAGGCTTCAATTGTCAAAAAAAACTCATAACGGTTTTGCAGGAAAACATAAAAATGAAGACGATCGCCTGTTTCTATCCATACCCGTTCAATTGGGATATTTTGTTGAAATAGTAACATGGACAAAGTCAGAAGACCGGCTGATCTTTGAAAATTCCTCCCTAAATGAAAGATGGATTTTCCAAGCTGTCTCCTCCCACCCTTAAGCCTTGTCAGCTTTCAAAAGTCGCTAAAATCAATTTTAATAGAAAATAATAAAGCCCTAAAAAATTAATTTAATTAACTTTAGGGCTTAAATTACGTAGCGTGGGAGGGACTCGAACCCTCGGCCTCCGGGTTATGAATCCGACGCTCTTACCAGCTGAGCTACCACGCCTTAAGTTTTTTTATAAACCTTGTTTAATTGGCTCTGAACCAATTATAGGTTTTTCCAATAAATAAAAACTACTTTTACACAAACAGCGACTCGAACCCTCGTCCGCCTGCTGGCGGATATGAATCCGACGCTCTTACTCCCGAATGCTTTCGGGAAGCTGCCACGCCATCATTCAAGTTTGCCAAAAGAATTATAAAATAAGACTTTTTTCAACAAGGTTGAAGTGGTCTGTCGTATTTTCTTTCAAAATCATTCTTTATCTTCATTCGTTACAGGGCTATTTTAGTGCACGTACATAAATTCCTGGAATCTACACGAAAGCAAAAAAACAGGTTGATGGCAAAGCATATTACGAATCGAAATGATGATTACTCCCAATGGTATCTGGATGTCGTTAAAGAGGCAAAGCTTGCAGATCATTCACCGGTGCGCGGGTGTATGGTAATACGCCCGAATGGATACGCACTCTGGGAAAATATGCGAACGGCCCTCGACAGGATGTTTAAGGATACCGGCCACGAAAACGCCTATTTCCCACTCTTTATTCCCAAATCCTTTCTTTCAAAAGAAGCACAGCATGTTGAGGGGTTTGCCAAAGAGTGTGCCGTTATTACCCACAGCCGGCTGATGAGCGTAGATGGCGGCGTGGAAGTAGACCCTGATTCAAAACTGGAAGAAGAACTGATCGTACGTCCAACTTCCGAAACGATCATCTGGGATGCCTACCGCGACTGGATACAATCATACAGGGATTTACCTATACTCATTAATCAGTGGGCCAATGTGGTCCGGTGGGAAATGCGAACACGTCTGTTTCTCAGAACCATGGAATTTTTGTGGCAGGAAGGGCATACGGCTCATGCTACCAAACAGGAAGCCGTGGAAGAGACAATACAAATGCTGGAGGTTTACAAAACGTTTGCCCAGGATTATATGGCTATGCCTGTGATTACCGGTGTTAAAACCGAATCAGAGCGTTTTGCCGGTGCAATTGATACGTATTGCATCGAATCACTTATGCAGGATGGTAAAGCACTTCAGGCAGGAACTTCTCACTTTCTCGGCCAAAATTTTGCCAAAGCCTTTGATGTAAAATTTCAGGATAGTGACGGTGAACACAAGTATGTGTGGGCTACAAGCTGGGGAGTTTCTACCAGATTAATCGGTGGTCTGATTATGACTCACAGCGACGATAACGGCCTCGTACTCCCTCCCAAACTGGCTCCTGTTCAGGTTGTTATTGTACCTATCTGGCGCGATGATCAACAAAAAGAAATTGTTACCGGATATGCCAATATGATATTAAATGAGTTGAAACAGATCGGCATCCGTGTAAAACTCGATAACCGTGACAATTATAAACCCGGCTGGAAATTTGCAGAACATGAAGCTCAGGGAATACCTCTCAGAATTGCTGTGGGCCCGCGTGATGTTGAAAATGACAATGTGGAATTATCCCGCCGTGATACGCTCAACAAAAACATCGTTCCAAGAGACAGCCTTGCAGAGAGAATTGAATCCTTGCTATTAACGATTCAGGATGATCTTTTCAATAAAGCAAAAAAACGAATGGATGAACGTACAACCACCGTTGACACCTACGATCAGTTTAAAAAGAAAATTGAAGACGGAGGGTTTATCTATGCCCACTGGGACGGTACCGCTGAAACCGAAACCAAAATTAAGGAAGAAACGAAAGCTACTATCCGGTTAATTCCCCTGACCAATGGAGAGAAAGGTGCCTGTATGGTTACCGGAAAGCCCTCAAAACTGAAAGTGCTGTTTGCCCGCTCTTACTAAAACGAAATGAACATGAAAATCATTAATAATCCCTATTCATATTATGCCTGCTCGGCCGGTCAATGCCGGGATCTTGATGATAAAACGATTCGGGAATTTGGGATTGATGGATTTACCCTCATGGAGACGGCAGCAATGCAGGCTGCAAGATTCATCGGTGAACAGGAAGGATTGTCAAAAAAAGGATTATTCATTTGTGGAAAGGGAAATAATGCCGGCGATGCACTTGCCGCCGTGCGATATTTGACACAGGAGTACTTGCATGAAGCACTGGTTTATTTTGTCTCAGGCCATGATGAATTATCAAAAGATGCCGAAAAAAATTACAGGCTTCTTTTAAAATTAAAAAAATCCGGTTTTGCCATAAAATTTATCAGCAGCCTCAAAAAGCTGACAGAACAAGAGTTTGATTACATCACAGATGGAATGCTGGGAACTGGCATCTTAAGCCCGCTCCGATCCGGCTATTCTGATGCAGCTGAATGGATAAACAATCAAAACAAAACTGTCTATGCTATCGATATACCTACCGGAATCGATAC
>JBHJOO010000280.1:0-7088 GCA_050329675.1 Balneolaceae bacterium | reverse complement strand
AGTTGTATGAACTCTCAAAACAACAACTTGAGAATAATGCCGACACATCTGAGTTAAAAGATACGGTAGAAAAAGTTAATACGTTTTGTCAACAGGTGATCGACGATTTTGAAGAAATGATAAAATAAGAAATGTTATTGTTATGTGATGAATCTCATCAAACTATAACTGAATTTAAACAAAAAAATTAATGAGCTTTATGCCGAACGATCAAAACCAAAAAGTACTAATCGTAGAAGATGATCATGATCTTGCAGATCTTGTAAAGATAAACCTCTCGGATCAGGGTTTTAATGTATATCATGCCGACAACGGTATAAGTGGAATTGAACTTTTTGAAGAACACCAGCCGTCTATTGTTATACTTGATGTGATGCTGCCCCGCCTCGATGGATTTGAAGTATGTAAGCGCATCAGAAAAGAAAACCGACAGGTTCCAATATTGATGCTTACAGCTAAAGCCGAAGAAGTGGATAAAGTACTCGGCCTTGAATTGGGGGCAGATGATTATATGACTAAGCCATTCAGCATCAGAGAGTTAATAGCAAGAGTTAAAGCTATTTTTAGGAGAATTGAAGTCGATAATGAGAGTAGAGACGACATGCCTGAAAAAATTGTTTTCGATGATCTTGAAATATATCCGGACAAAAGAAAAGTTGTTATGAATGATCAGGCGATTGAATTGACGACAAAAGAATTTGAACTATTATTACTTTTTGCTTCAAATCCCGGAAAAGCTTACAGCAGGCAGCAATTACTGAATATTGTCTGGGGCTATCAATATGATGGATACAGCCATACGGTCAATTCTCATATAAACAGGCTCAGAAGTAAAATTGAAAATGATCCGTCACAACCTAAATATATCCGTACTGTTTGGGGTATGGGATATCGGTTTTCGGATTTAAAAGAATTACAGGAACATGCGTAGTTTTTATTTAAAACTGGCCGGAATATTTTCTTTACTACTTATCGTGTTTGGAGTTATTGTATCCTATACAAGTACAGACGCATCATTAAAATATGTACAGGAAACGACCCAAAAAAGCAATGCAAGCCTGGCACACACTCTAGCCCAGGAATTCCGTCCTTTATTAAAAGATACAATTGATCATGATGCTATCACAGAAAAAATTCGACAGCTCAGTGGTACAAATCCACAATTCGATATTTATTTATTGAACCGCCAGGGTGTTATTAAAGGATTCTATCCTGGTACAAATGAACAAGACCTTAAACCAATAATCCAGGTTGTTGACACCAGGCCTATTGATAAATATCTGAACGGAGAACCTCTTCCTATATTAGGCCAGGATCCAATGCAAAATAATCGTAAAAAACCATTTAGTGCAGCTCCTATCAGTATTCAGGATGCATCCGGGTGTTATTTATATATTATTCTTGAAGGCCAGCAATACGATAAAACCGCTGCATTGATTTCCGACAGTTATATTATAAATAATAGTTTGTGGATTCTTGGCATTATTCTTTTAATCACCCTTGTCATTGGACTGTTCCTGTTTAAAATGCTTACGCAAAGACTTCAGACGATCAAACAGACAGTTACAGCTTTTGAACGCGGCCAGCTGCACAGAAGAATTCCCCGAAGAGGTAATGATGAACTATCTGATCTCTCCTACTGCTTCAATCAAATGGCAGATACGATTGTTCAAAATATGGATGAATTGAAAAAAACTGACCGGCTCAGAAGAGAACTTGTTGCAAATATTTCTCATGATTTAAGAAGCCCTCTTTCTTCCATTCAGGGTTATCTTGAAACTATTCAGTTACGCGGCCAAAAAATAAGCAAGGAAGAGTACGAAAAGTATTTTAATATAGTCCTTAAAAATACCCAAAAACTAAACAGGTTGATCAGCGATCTTTTTGAACTCTCTAAACTGGATGCAGAAGATGTGAAGCCCGAACTTGAATATGTATCCATGGCTGAATTGGTACAGGATCTTGTAATTCAATTCAAACCAATTGCCGAAGAGAAAAATATTAAACTGGATGCCGTTTTTCCTGAAGAACCTTCTGCTCTTGTCTATGCTGATCTCGGGCTTATGGAACGTGCCCTATCCAATCTTATTGATAATGCCATTAAACACACAGAGCCCGGTGGAAGTGTATCTATAAGCTCTGCAAAAGATGGTAAGGATGTAATGGTAGAAATTAAAGACAGTGGCAAGGGAATACCTGAAAAAGATGTGCCCCATATTTTTGACCGGTTTTATCAGGTTGATAAAAGCCGCAGCCCAGGTGCCGGTGCCGGCCTTGGTCTTTCCATTGCCCAAAAAATTCTTCAGCTTCACGGAGCTAAGGTATCCGTTGAAAGCATGCTTAATAAAGGCACTACATTCCGGATCTTTATTCCCGGATATCCGGTGTAATCTATCCGGATGCAGTAAACTGAATCGTTAGTTAGGATATCCAAATATTTTTGTAGGGATAAAACGGATCTAAACTTTTTCTCACTGCTCCCTGCCGGTAAGCAGAACTTCTATCGATCGAAGACTGACCCCTGAAATTCTGACTACTGATTCCTGATTCCTGACTATTTAGTTTTGACTTTCTGCTTTTCACACCCAAACCCCCATCACAATATCATTGACAAGACAATAGTACTTGTTATGGTATTGAAGCTTATCTTAAAATTGATCATATTCACAGCCTCACTTTAAATGACTATATAAAATGAAAAATATTCTTGTGACAGGCGGAGCCGGATATATTGGCAGCCATACAGTGCTTGAACTGCTTCAGGAGCAATACAATGTGGTGGTAATGGATAACTTAAGCAATAGTAAAAGGGAATCTTTGAACAGAATTGAAAAACTGACGGGAAAAGTCATTCAATTCCGGGAACTTGACCTCCTTGATATGGATGGGCTTAAAAAATTGTTTGATGAATATCGTTTTGATTCAGTAATTCATTTTGCCGGCTTAAAAGCAGTGGGTGAATCCGTTGAAAAACCACTTTTGTATTACCAAAACAACATCGCAGGCACAATCAATCTTTGTGAAGTGATGCGATTAAATGATGTCTTTAATATTGTTTTTAGTTCATCCTGTACTGTTTATGGAGAACCTGATAATGTTCCTATTAAAGAAAATGCCCCGTTAGGTGCCGTTAATCCCTATGGACGAACAAAACTTACGATCGAGTTTATTCTAAAAGATTTATATCAATCAGACAATCGCTGGAATGTTTCACTTCTTCGTTATTTTAATCCGGTTGGAGCCCATGAGAGCGGTATAATCGGTGAAGATCCTGCAGGCATCCCGAATAATCTAATGCCTTATATTACACAGGTTGCAGTAGGTAAACTCGATAAACTCCGGGTTTTCGGTGGTGATTATCCTACGCATGACGGAACAGGGGTCCGGGATTACATCCACGTTGTTGATTTGGCAAAAGGCCATCTGAAAGCACTTGAGAGCATTAAAAAAAATACAGGGATATCAATTTATAATCTTGGTACCGGTAAGGGATATAGTGTGCTTGACGTTATTCATGCTTTCGAGGAGGCATCGGGAAAGAAAATACCATACGAAATCGTTGACCGCAGGCCGGGAGATGCTGCCTCCGTCTATGCCGATCCACTGCATGCAAAAAAAGAATTAGGATGGCAAACAGAACGTGACCTGGTTGATATGTGCCGTGATGCCTGGCGATGGCAATCTAAAAATCCTGAAGGGTATGGATGATAGCCATATGGATTGAGATTGGTATTACATTATTTCTGCCAGTAACAAGACACACAGCTCACAACTACTCAATCATCTCCTGATTTGAACAATGGTTGTACTTACAATAGCTGCTGTCGATACGATCGCAGTAAGTATGCCGATTCGTTCCTGTGGTGAAAGCTCCGTTCTTTCCGGTTTTGGAGGTACAATAATAGTCGCTCCCGGGCGAACTTCCGGATTATTTCTGAAAAATAGAAATCTTTTTGTCCTGTCAACTTCACCATTTGCATAAACAATAAAAGCCCGCCTGCTTCTGCCTCCATCCGTGACTCCCCCAGCTTGATCTATATATTTTTTTAAAGATTTACCCCTTTCGAAACGAATACTAACCGGTGATAAAACTTCACCCTCTACTCTCACCGTTTGAAGTTCTCTTGGAATGGTTAAAACATCACCATCTCTAAGAATTAAATCGAACCTGCTGCCAGGTGCTTTCATAATCTCATCAAGCTGCAGGCCAACATTTGTGGTGCGCCTTCTCTGCTGAGTATCAACAAGAAGTGTGTCCAATACTTCAATTTCCTGCAAGTCTACCTCCTCATCCAATCTGCGTTCAAGTGAAGCTCCTTCCGGAAAGGCGTATGGACTTAAGCCGCCCGCTTGTTCAATGATTTCTGATATTCTCGTGTTTCTTTCATCTAAGGTATACTCTCCAGGGAAATGCACTTCCCCTTCGATCCGGATAATTTGTTGTGTTTCATAGTTTGGTTCCATCCTTACAAAGACCTGATCAAAAGGCTTTAGCCGAAAACTACCGTTACCTTTTGTGAATTGAAGATTTCTATCCACATCAAACTGAAATACCTCAGCAATGCGATTGGTCTTTAATCGATTCTCAGAGTCCTGTATTCTTCTTGCCACATCCACACGATATGGAGCAGCCGCATCGCGAAAACCACCGGCTAAGAATATAGCATCTTCAACTGTCATATTATTTGCAAAATCAAATTCTCCTCCACTATTTACAGCTCCTCTCACATGAATTGTGTATTCCTGCCTCAGATCAAAAATCGATGATACTCGAACCATATCATCTTTTTTTAACAATATATCGTATTCACCGGGCTGATTAACAACCTGACCTGCATGAAATGCAATGGTTTCAATCGACAGATCGTCTCTCATTCTGAATATGATACCACGTGATAAAAATGCGTCTTCACGTAAGCCATCTGCCTTTAGTATTAAATCCCGCAATGTTAATCCAGGTGTTAATTCATACTCACCTTCCCTGAATACGGCGCCTTCAATTTCTACCCTGTTTTCAAATCGGTCCAGGATACGTCCTACATTCAGACGATCTCCATTTTTCATTTCAAAATCACCACCTTCAGGGAAAATAATATCATTTACACTTTGCTGAACAGGTGTATTTCTTCTAAGTACCAACCGTTGAGTATAAGCCTCTTCAGTAAAGCCGCCGGCGTATCTAATTAAATCAAATAAAGTTTCTCTCTCTTTCATTTCAAAAATACCATTACGTTTTAATTCCCCCTCAACCCGGACTCGATTTATATACGGATCAATCTTAATAATATCCTGATCTCTTAAACGAATATTATTGCTTAAATCTCCATGAATCAGAAAGTCATAAATATCAAGGTCAGCTATAATTTCCTGACCCCTGATTACTTTAACACTTCGAAATGAACCGGTTTCTCCGGGCCCACCTGCAGCATAAAGAGCATTGAACACAGTTGAAAGAGATGTTATTGTGTAAGTGCCTGGCTGAGTTGCCTCTCCCAGTACCGTTACCTTAATACTTCTGACATTTCCAAGACTGATTTGCGCAAAAGTATTCGCCTGATCAGGCCGGTTTGGATTTAAACCGGAATAGATTCCCTGCAACCTGCTTATTATTCTTTCTCTCGCTTCCTGAATGGTCAGGCCATCAACAAAAATAGGCCCCAGATTTTGAATTCTGATCACACCCTCAGGATTTACTGTAAGTCTGTAATTTGCTTCTGCTGCACCCCATATATCCACAACAAGTTCATCACCAGCACCCAAAACGTAATCTATGGGTGTGGGTATATTAAACGAAGGTTCAAAGGTTCTTGAAACACGACTAAATAAAGAAGCCCCGAATATTTGAGCTATTGTCACAGCCGTATCAGCTTCAACTCTATCAGTAGTTAAAACAAACTGATCATCACTCAAGTCCTCAATTCTCCTTAAAGACTCCTGAATATTTCGTAATTCATTTTGACGGACTTGATCAGGATCACTTTCCCCTCTCATTCTTATTTCATTAATCCTGGATCTCAATTTATTCACTTCCGATTGAGGCATACCTCTGGATAATGCAACCGTTTGAATTTCATTTAAAGACATGCCCTCATTTTGCGCCCTGTTCCAAATTTGTCTGACTTGTGCGTCTGACAGTTCATCTACTTTTATCGTACGGAAATCAATATTGCCAAGATTTTGGCCGGCTGCCGGTAGTGCAAATATAAAAATAATCACAGGCAGTATCAGTACAAGCCTGCTTTGAACAGTATTTAACATGGTATGAATTGATTTAACTTGTGCAATTGGGTAACAGATCTTCGATTTTAGGATATGACTGGTTTGGAGTAAGCATCAAAAATAAGAAATTTTCCTCTAACTTCTTTACCTATAACCGGCGTTTCTTTTATAAGGAATAAATGAACTGATTACTTTTATCTAAAAATTTACTCCATTTTCACATAAACAATTTATTCTTATCTGATTCAAATAAGTCAGAATTTTAATATATTTACAGACAGTAAAAAAAGCTAAATCCAAAGTCAAAATTAAAACATGGATAATCAAAATAAAAAAGAAAAATCCCGCCTCATTATTCGTCTTGGAAGTAAGGCACTATGGGCTTTTGAAAAAATTATCGCCAAATATTCAAAAATCCCTACGACTCCTTTTTTAGACCCTTATCAATTTGACTGGGTTGAAAATCTTGAGAATAACTGGGAAAAAATCAGGGCAGAAGTTGACGAAATATTGAAACAAAAAGAATATATTCCCAGCTTTCATGAGATTTCAAAAGATCAGAAATCCATTACACAGGATAATAAATGGAAAACCTATTTTTTATATGGATTCGGGTATAAAGCAGAAAAAAATTGTCAAAGATGCCCTGAAACAACAAAACTTATCGAGCAAATACCTGGAATGAAAACAGCCTTTTTCTCAATTCTTGCTCCTGGTAAACACATACCTGCACACCGCGGTGTTTATAACGGTGTTATTCGCTGTCATCTCGGCCTTAAAGTTCCCGAACCTAAAGAGAAGTGCCGCATCAGGGTTGAGGATCAATTTGCTCACTGGGAAGAAGGAAAAACAATCATGTTCGATGATAC
>JBHJOO010000623.1:0-11725 GCA_050329675.1 Balneolaceae bacterium | reverse complement strand
AACAAAGAAATAATAAAATATTGAAATTATGCCTGTAAAATGCCGAAATTAAGAGATATAAAGTTCAAAAATAGTAAATCCAAACTCATACGTATTTACCCGGTTGTTCATGCAGTTTAAAAAAATTCAAGGGGTTTCCGTTCCAGAAATTGGCCTGGGCACCTATAAATTATTTGGAAAAGATTGTAAGAAAACGGTACTGGAAGCGCTTGATCTTGGCTACACTCATATAGACACCGCTCAAATGTATAAAAATGAAAGAGAGATTGGCGATGCTATCAGAATGTCAGGTGTTGACAGAGATAAAATATTTCTTGCTACAAAAATATGGCATACAAATCTGGAACATGATGATGTATTACATTCGGTCGAAGATAGTTTGAGAGAATTACGAACACCGTATATTGATTTGCTTCTGATCCATTGGCCTAATCCTCAATTCCCGCTTGATAAAACGCTGGAGGCTATGCTTTTGCTTAGAGATCAGGGTAAAGCCATGAATATCGGAGTGTGTAATTTTCCTGTCACCTTACTCCGTGAAGTTATTGAAGATTACCGTATTCCGATATTTACCAACCAGGTAGAATTTCATCCGTTTCTTGACCAATTTGATTTACTTGAATATTCATATGAAAATGATTTTTTGATTACTGCTTACAGCCCGCTTGCACAGGGCAAAGTTCTGGAAGATCCGCTGCTGAATAAAATTGCCGGGAAATATGATAAATCACCGGCACAAATTGCCCTTCGCTGGCTGATCGAACAGGAAAATGTGATTGCCATCCCGAAAGCTTCTGGAAAAAATCATCTGCAGGAAAATATTAATATTTTCGATTTTGCCTTAAGTGATGAAGATTTCGAAGCCATCGATAATCTTGAGAAAAACCGCCGCCTGGTAAATCCCAGCTTTGCCCCTAATTGGTAATTCAGAATGTAATCTATGTTTATTTCGGAAATCCTGACTCCGAATTACTAAAACAAGTGGTAATATAGATTGTCTCGTAAAATCGAAAGTCGTTTTTGTAAGTAAATTTATTTTTTTTACCTGTAGTAGAATTTGATTACCGGCTTTAGTAAACTGTTAAAAATGGAAAATGGGGCTAAATGCATGTTACTGCTATAATTTTATCTACCTTAACATTGATATAATGACACATAATTTATCTGTTACGATAACTTTATTTACATTTATTTTGATCGCATTATTAACTTTTTCATGTAATAAAGAACAAAACACAAGAGTCCATTCACCCGACGGAAATATTGTTCTGAATTTCTATATATCTGAAAGTGGTGAACCCTTTTATTCAATTGATTTTAAGGAGAAACCAATTATAGACAGATCACGGCTGGGTTATCATTTTGTTAATCAGAAGGATCTTGTTCATAGTCTGGAAATTTCCGGAATTACACGATCTGCGTCGCGCGAAACATGGCAGCCTGTATGGGGTGAAAAAAGTAACATTACAGATCATCACAATGAAATGCATATTCAGCTTACTGAAAGAATTCAGCCCCACAGGGAATTACATGTGATGTTTCGCGCCTATAATGACGGGATTGGATTCAGATATGAAATGCAATCACAAGATGAAATTGACAGTCTTTTTATTTCAGATGAAATTACTGAGTTTAAATTAACCGGCGATCATACCGTCTGGTGGATACCGGCCGACTACGACAGTTACGAATATCTTTACGAGACAACTCCGTTATCCGGCATAGACGCTTCCAAATACAGAGATGAAAATCAAAGGCCAGACAGGCGAATTGATAATTTCAAGGCTGTTAATACTCCGGTTACAATGAAAACCGGTGATGGAGTGTACCTGAGTTTACATGAAGCAAATCTGACCGATTATCCGGATATGACACTTGCGCTACGAGATAACCTGACCCTGCAAGCCGAACTTGTGCCGTGGGCCGATGGAATCAAAGTAAAAACAGGAAATCATTTTAAATCTCCATGGCGGACTATCCAAATCAGTGAAACTGCCGGAGGTTTGATTACATCAGATTTGATTCTCAATTTAAATGAACCGCGTCGACTCGAAGATACGTCATGGATTGAGCCAATGAAATACACCGGCATCTGGTGGGAAATGCATATCGGAAAGTCATCATGGGGAATGGGAGAACTGGCTGAAGGGTCATTCGGGGAAATAGGAGGCAGATCAAATCACGGCGCGACAACAGAAAATGCGTTAAGGTATATCGACTTTACCGCAGAGGCAGGAATTAAGGGACTATTGATTGAAGGGTGGAATACGGGATGGGAATACTGGGGTACAGACAGTCTCGGATTTTTTGATTTCACCACACCCTATCCTGACTTTGATCTGGAGCGGGTTGTTCAATATGCAAACGAAAAAGGAGTGCAAATTATAGGGCATCATGAAACATCAGGGCAAGCCGGCCCATATGAAGATCGGCTTGAGCCGGCCTTTGAACTTTACAGAAATCTGGGTATTCATGCAGTAAAAACGGGATATGCCGGAGCTATTGTACCTTCAGGTGAAACTCATCACGGCCAGTGGATGGTTCGGCATTACCGGAAAGTAGTGGAAATAGCAGCCCGCTATCGGATTGCCATCAATGCACATGAACCGATTAAAGATACCGGAATCCGAAGAACTTATCCCAATATGATGACCCGTGAAGGCGTGCGTGGAATGGAATATAACGCGTGGAGTGATGGCAATCCTCCTGAACACACAACTATTATTCCGTTCACAAGAGGACTTGCAGGTCCCACCGATTATACACCCGGTATTTTTGATTTGTTTTTTAGTGAATATCGTGAGAATGAAAGGGTGCATTCAACGCTTGCCAATCAACTTGCTCTCTATGTAGTAATATACAGTCCGCATCAGATGGTTGCAGATTTACCTGAGAATTACAAACAGAACGGGAAGTTTCATCCTGCATTTCAATTTATTCGTGACGTGGCAGTCGACTGGGATAAAACCGTTGTTCCGGATGCTGAAATCGGTGAATATGTGGTTATTGCAAGAAAAGAAAAAGACAGTGAGCGGTGGTTCATAGGAGCGATAACAGATGAAAACGAAAGAGATTTGGAAATCGGCTTTGATTTTCTTGATGCCGGACAGACGTATCATGCAATAATTTACAGAGACGCAGATGATGCACATTGGGAAACGAATCCGGATGCTTATGCGATTGAAGAAATGAATATTAATAGCGAAACTGTAATCAATTTACGTCTTGCTGCAGGCGGCGGGGCGGCCATTCATCTGGATTTGACAGATTAATAAAATGAATCAGGATTTAAATCAGGTTTGGTACATAAAATATACATTTGTTCTGGCAGCACTTTCACTTACTGTCTTTGCAATGATAATGGCAAAGCCGCTCCTTCTTCCACTTCTTTTTGCAATTCTTTTTGCAATCCTGCTTTCACCTTTTTGTGGCTGGCTGGAGCATTATAAAATTCCACGAGTACTCTCGGCTCTCATATCGATATTATGCGGATTTGTAATAATGGCCGGATTACTTTTTCTGTTTTATCATCAGTTAACGGCTTTTGTAGAAGATATCGATCTGATTAAGGGCCGTCTGGAAGAGCTTTTTACAGAGTTTGACTCATTTATCAGAACCTGGTTCGGAGTTGAGGCAATCCTTGATTATGAAACGCTGGACGAAACAATCTTTGATTTTATACGGGAGAATGCAGCTGTTCTTACCAGAGGACTGGCTGGCGCCGCAACGATACTAACCGCTGCTTTTCTTATTCCAATCTATGTCTTTCTGATCTTAATTTTCAGGGATTTTTTATATGAATTTTTATTAAAAGCTTTCGGACGAAATAATAATGAACAGCTTTACAGAGTAAAAATAATTTTAAATCGATTAAGTAAAGTAGTTCAGCAATATATAACCGGCATCTGTATAGTCATTTTTATTCTTGCCGTTTTAAATTCAATTGTATTGTTGATCATCGGTGTGAATCATGCCATATTTTTTGGAGTATTTGCTGCCATGCTGAATGTAATTCCCTTTATAGGGCCTATCATTGGTTCAGTTTTGCCAATTATCTACTCACTCCTAACGATGGATTCTCTTATATATCCCGTTATTATTCTTGCCAGTTTTTATGTAATCCAGTTATTTGAAAGCAATCTGTTTACCCCGGTAATAGTTGGCAGCCAGGTTAGCATGAATGCCCTTGTAACACTGGTTCTGCTTTTTACAGGAGCTCAAATTTGGGGTCTTGCGGGCATGATTCTATTCATCCCGCTGGGAGCAATGCTAAAAGTTGTATTTGATGAATTTGATTCAATGAAGCCGTATGGTTTTCTGTTGGGGCGCGTTCCCGATGGCATTTCCCGCAAAAAAGGGCCGCTTGCAAAGAAAATCAGTGAAATTTCCAAAGTGAAGAGAAAAGATAAAACGAGCAAATCTGACGAAAATAAGGAGAAGTAAAGGAAGGAATTATTTTGTCAGTTAAATAAAGTAAATTCACCGTTTGCAATTATTCCATCATCTTTTTTTCGTGTTAAGCGAAAGAAATAAGAATTATCTGTCAGGTTCCCAAGTTCTGATAACACAAGGTCATTTAATGCTGCCTCAGATTTAAAGTTGACATGCAATTCCCGGAAATTTTTTGCAATCAAATACTTGGTTGGAATTGTATCAATCAACCATCGAACATAAACCGTATTATTCAAATGTTTGTTTAAATCAAGATCTGAATGATGTACGGTAAATTCGGCGGATTTAATGACTTTGCCATTGTAATCCGGCGACTTTGATGAATTAATGGGTATAACATGATTTGCAGAATCAAGGCCGAGATCAAGGATCTCCTGTGGGATACGAACCGGGCGCCTTTTATTTAAATCGATAATAAGCCAATGAGTCAGAGCAACACCAAGCTCTGTTTTATTTAAGTCAAGTATTCTGAAATCACGGTACGCACGCAGGCGGTCACCTGAAGACGGCCAGGTTTCAATCGTAATTTGATCACGCCATTCAGGGTATCGGTCCATTTTGATATGAAGCTGGTGTAGAATCCATGTGTGATTGCTATCATGAAGGTCAGTTATATCAAATTGAAGTTTTTTCGCATGATTTCCCGCCGCCTCCTGAAGTAAATTCGCGATTGCATCCAGCCTTGCATTTCCGTTTATATCTATCTCGTTTGACCTGATCCGATACGTTTCTTTATAAATATGTTTCATTTTAATATCGAGAGTTCATTAAATAAACATAATCATGGCGGCTGAGTTTGTTCAATATACAAATTGATAACCTATCCTTATTCATTTGTTATAGTTGATGTCAGATTTTGACGAAGTGTTCATTCACGTTAATATTTCAAATATTGTTCAGAGTTTTTATCCGGGAAGAGAAGAATCATTGTAAGTTTAAGGTTGAAATTACAATAGGTGTTCCTGCTTTTTTATGTGTATGGAGAGTGAACACTATGAACAAAAATTTTAGATTTATTGTATGGATTCAGTTGTTATTTTTTTCATCATTATAATTTCATGGTTGGTTGTGTTTGCAAAAATGTGTTTTACATTAGAAGAAATGCCGGGTAAGGAAGTTATTCATCAAATCAAACGACAGATGTAAATTAAGGGACAGAAAGGATTATAATTCCCAAATTGTACAGGCGCCGGATTCCCGGATTCTCTGATCATATGTGGCAAGCGGATAACCGGTATACATAGAGGTAGTTGCAATAAGCCTGTCGGCAGGATCAGTGTGAAATGACTCAGGTAACTTTCTTTGTGTAAGAACAAGGTCAGTATCCACGGGTAAAACGGTACAGTAATCAGGGGAGACAGCCGATTTTATCCAGGTATAAATGTCAGGTAAAAGTGTAATCCTTTCTTTTCGTTCAAGCATTTCCGTCTCCCAAATAGTTATCCAGGAGATAGAAATACGGCGTTTTTCTGCAGCTTCATCAAGGGCATTCCGTTCAGATTTTTTCAGAGCCCCATCGCCAAGCAGCCACCAAAGCCAGATGTGGGTATCAAGCAATATCATTTTTTATCCGGATCATTCACCTGAATGGATTGATTCCAATCGGGGCCCGAATATCCCTCAAAACCGGAAGTTTCGGGATCAAGGCTGGATGAAGACCCTTTCCCCTGAAGAATTTTCCACTGCTTTGATGCAGAACTTTCTAACTCGCCGGAAAGTTCTTTTTCAAGCAGGCGTGTAAAAAGTTCTTTTAAGCTGATTTCTTCTTCAATGGCTTTCATTTTAGCTTTTTTTAAAAGATGATTAGGTATATCAATCGTTGTTCTCATAAAAGCATATTAACATTTTTACATATTAATTACAACACGTTAGTAGTGTAAAAGTTTTTCAATTCTATCTCTTAATCGATAGCTGGCAAGATATCCCTGCTCGAGATTTTTATTGAAAGGAATGGGTGTATTCAGGGAAGAGCATCTGATAACAGGGGCATCCAGATATTCAAAACATCGTTCCGTAATTCCGGCAGATATCTCACTCATAGGCCCCATAATTTCAGAAGTTTCCTGCAGAAGCAAAACTTTTCCAGTCGCTTTTACACAATCTGTTATAGTATCCCAATCAATGGGGGCAAGAGACCTTAAATCAAGAACCGCCAGCGCTACTCCTTTTTTGTCGTATGTTTCAGCTATTTCAAGTGCCCAGTGAATTCCCATACCATAGGTAATGATCAAAGCATCCCTGCCTTCTTTAAGAACCGAAGCTTTTTCGAGATCCACAATCCGGCACTGTTCCGGAACCAACTTGCGAATACTCCTGTAAAGTTTTTTATGCTCAAAAAACAGAACAGGATTCGGGTCAAACAATGAGGAGTAGAGCATATCTTGTGCATCCTCAACAGTACCGGGTACAATGATTCTGAGTCCGCTATGCTGCATAAACCAGCCTTCGGGCGATTGTGAGTGAAAGGGCCCGGCCCCGATACCGGCTCCGTGTGGCGCCCGGATGGTTACATTTAAGGGAGGCATCCATCGGTAGCGTCCTTTTGAAAGATTGTTAATAATCTGATTGTACCCGCACGATATAAAATCGGCGAACTGCATTTCAACCACAGGTTTAAATCCCTCGACCGACAATCCAATTGCTGCACCAATAGCACCTGATTCAATAATGGGAGTATTTCGGATTCTGTTTTTTCCGAATAAATCCAGAAAACCCTCGGTAACTTTAAATACCCCGCCATACTCTGCCACATCCTGTCCGAGTAACAAAAAAGATTCATCCTCAGTAAAAGCCTGTTTCAGAGCATGTTGTATAGCGTCAATAAACCGCCGTTCACATTTTTTTTCTGTTGCAGAAATTGAAACGGACTTTTTATTCAAAGAATCACTTTTTACAAACCAGGCGTCCTGTATTTCTTTATTTTCATGAAAAACCGGCTCATCCGCCCGAAGTGCTTTTTTCAGTTCAGGTTCAAACTCTGTTTTAATTTCGTTCTTAATGTCTTCCAGGATGGAAGGACCTTCAATAAGTTTATTTTCAATCAGCCAATCCTCAAACCGCTTAACCGGATCTTTTTCAGCCCATTCATCAAGAAGTTTATCCGGTACATATAAAGTACCCGATGCTTCTTCATGGCCTCGCATCCTGAATGTTTTTGCTTCAATCAATACGGGAGTGCCATTCAATGCAAGGTTTCTTGCACGTTGAACTGTCTCCCTTACGGCAAAAATATCATTTCCGTCGATTAACATGCCTTCAAGCCCGTAACCTGTTGCACGATCAACAAGATTCTCACAGGCATACTGTTCAGAAACAGGAGTTGATAATCCGTACCCGTTATTTTCAATCATAAATACGACCGGAAGCTTCCAAACCCCCGCAAGATTCAGGGCTTCGTGAAAATCACCTTCACTGGTTGCGCCATCGCCACAAAAACTGAAAACAACATTTTTCTTCTGTTTTAATTTTAACGCCAGGGCCAGCCCATCGGCTATGGGCATGGTTGCTGCAAGATGCGAAACCATGCCCACAATTCGTTTATCGATAAGTCCAAAATGAAAGGATCTTTCTCTACCCAGGGTAAAACCGTCAGCCTTACCAAACAACTGACAAAAAAGCGGATAGAGTGGCACATTTCGAGTTGTAAAGACCCCCAGATTTCTATGCATAGGAAGGATATAGTCATCCTTATCTGATGACAGGGTGAGGCCGACAGCAAT
The DNA here is from genome assembly GCA_050329675.1 of Balneolaceae bacterium. GTDB lineage: Bacteria > Bacteroidota > Rhodothermia > Balneolales > Balneolaceae > CAYVBJ01. The sequence goes on along the minus strand of JBHJOO010000623.1, from coordinate 3,554 downwards.
CGCCTCCTGTCCAATACCTGAAAACCACTTACTGATTTTATTCTGTCTGAGCAGGGAAAGCATTCGTTTTTCAATTAATCTTGGCCTTAATAAAGACCGGTAAATGTACAGTGCAGTTTTTTTTGAAATTTTTTTTGTTGTATCTATCATAAATTTTAAAAATTCTGTGTAATTTAATTTGTTTTTGACTGCACTATATTTTCATTTACTTATCAACCCAAAACAAAACCAATTTATCATATGTTTAAAAAAAGCAGATTTCTGAATCAATATTTATCCCAAACATAAATAATCCATCAATAAATACGGAAAAGGAATTTAATAAATGGAAGCACTTGGCAAACAAATATTAGTAGAATATTACGATTGTGACGATTCAAAAATTAATGATGTTTCATTTATAGAAAATGCACTTCTCAAGGCTACAAAAGCATCAAGAGCTACGATCATTTCTCACAATTTTCATAAATTCAGCCCATATGGTGTGAGCGGCGTAGTGGTTATTGCTGAATCTCACATAGCAATTCACACATGGCCGGAATACAATTATGCAGCTGTTGATATTTTTACCTGCGGGGATACTATCGACCCCTGGATCATACAGGAACAGCTAAAAGAATATTTCAATTCTCAGAATGTCTCAAGTATGGAGATGAAGAGGGGATTGTTTAAAGTCCCCCGGGGGCAAAAACTTCTTTTTAAACCGGGACAGGGCGTAACAGCTACTAATTAACTTTTACAGATTGTTAATTATGTTTACAACATTATCACAAATTCTATTCAATTATCCATATTAGACTTATTTATACCATGATGGTTCAAACCCCAAATGTATTTTGTCTTGTAAAAGGAGCTGCCGAAGGCAATACGCGTCTAAACGCTTTTGATAACGCTCTGCTTGAAGCCGGTGTTGGCGATACAAATTTGATGAGAATGAGCAGTATATTACCGCCGGGAGCAGAAGAGATGCAGATTAATGATTTAAATCTTCCCAAAGGTGGATTGATTCCTCTCGCTTATGCCACTATTGATGGTGTCACACCGGGCAGGCATATATCTTCTGCTATAGCCATAGGCATCCCGGAAGATTCAACACAGCCGGGTGTTATCATGGAGTTTGAAGATCATGCCGCTCTTGAAACGGTTGAATCGATAGTCCGGCAAATGGTAATAGATGCTTTTGAATACCGGAAAAGAAAACTGAAAGAAATTAAATCGATTGGTATCGAACACACAGTGATAAGAACCGGAGCAACATTTGCGGCTGCCGTACTCTGGTATAAATAGCGCCCGACCCGGCAATACAGAATCAGGGCCGGTTAATTTTCTTCACATCTTTTTCAATTATAATTTTAAATTTTAAAAATCCCTGCAGGTGTCCTTACAGTTCAACGAATTCTACAATAAACAAACGGGCCTTACCATTGGTATTAACAGGCTACTTTATTCTCAACAATCCGAATATCAGCTCACCGAGGTTTATGAAACGGATACCTGGGGTAATTTGATGACCATAGATGGAATGGTAATGTTATCTGAAAAAGATGAGTTTGTTTACCACGAAATGATCAGTCATGTTGCCCTTTTTTGCCATCCGGGTCCAAAAAGGGTTTTAATTATAGGAGGCGGTGATGGAGGTACTGCCAGGGAGGTCATGAAGCATCCGTCTGTTGTAACGGTTGATATGGTAGAGATTGATAAAAACGTAGTTGAAGCATCAAAACTGCATTTTCCCGGCGTAGGGGATTTTGACAACCCAAAACTTAGGGTTTTGTATGAAGATGGTATCGCATTTGTTAAAAATGTGACTGATCCATACGATGTTATTATTATAGATGGGTCAGATCCGGTTGGGCCTGCAGAGGGGTTGTTTAAAAAAGAATTCTACAGTTCTTGTTTCAATGCACTAAGTGATGACGGTATCATTACATCGCAAACGGAAAGCCCATGGGTTGAATCCTATTATGCGAGTATGCAACGGGTTTTTCGCTCACTTGATGAATTATTTCCGGTCTCAGCTATGTATTTGTGTTACATACCTCTGTACCCCGCAGGAATGTGGTCCATGGCCTATGCTTCAAAAAAATATGAACCTTGCAGCGATGCTGTAAAACAGAGAACTGAAAATTCAACATTTCTCAATTCACTCCGTTATTATAACGCTGATGTTCATAATGCATCGTTTGCTCTGCCCAATTTTGTTTCCGACATTTTAAAATAAAAAATTGAGTTCATGAATTGCCTCTGCCGGATAGTTGTTATTTTTCTTGCCGGCTTTACGGTTCTCTTATCTGACCGCTCCGAAGCCCGGCAGACAGCAGAGCTTATCATTTTTGAGTCTGATAACGGTGAACAGTTAAATATCCCGAAAGTGCTGAGGGAATCGGTGCAGAAGAGTGAAATGGAGGAGGCCTCTCAAAAAATAATTTCGTGGTTCACCGAACAGGCGTGGCTTGATGTTATTATTGATTCAGTAGCAAATGAACACGGAACACCTAATTGGTACATCAGCAGAGGCTGCAGATACATTGTTGGATCAGTTTATGAGATTATTAAACCTGATACACTCGATTATTCTGAATCCCGGTTTCATATTACCCCAGAGGGAGAATATTTTACAAAAAGTGCAGTTGAAGAATTTATTTCGAACAAATTACAGGAATTTGAAGATGCAGGATTTCTTCTTGCCGGCATTGAAATAACAGAAATCAGTAAAGACAGTGAGAACTGTTTAATTGATTTTGAAATACAAATTACTGCCGGGAATAAAAATCGTTTGTCAGGTATCCGGTTTGAAGGAGTTGAAAAAAATAACCCGGCTTATCTTGAGCGAATTGCAGGAATACGAAACGATGAAATTATTACTACGGAATTGATGGATAAAGCCCGGAGAAATCTCTTAAATTCCGATCTTTTGATTTCAGTAGAAGAGCCTGAACTCGTGTTTCAAAACAGTGATGCATTTCTTCAATTTGAAATACAGGAACAGCAGCTAAATTTTTTTGACGGACTTATCGGTTTTGTGCCGGATGCAGACGGAACGGCTCAGATTGTTGGGAATGCAGATCTGCGATTGCGGAATGTTATCACTGACGGAACCAACCTGCAAATCCGGTTTGAGCAATTGCGGCCTCTTGTTACTAAATTATTTATAGAAGGGGAACAGCAATTTATTGCCGGATTGCCGCTCAGAGCGGGTGCATCCATGCATTTTACTCAACAGGATTCGGCTTATCTTGTGCGTAATTTTCAGTTTAACGGTGGCTTTATGATACTTCCCGGGTTCGAACTTCTCGGAAGCATCCGTGCCGAGTCTTCATCCGTAAGTGACCAGACTGCCAGGGAAGTCGTAAATCTTAATTCAAGAGGTACCTTTTTCGGGTTTGGTTTCAGGTTTCGGAATATTGACCGTCTTTTGGTTCCAACATCCGGGTATCAACTAAAAGTAATGCTTGAAAACGGGCGAAGATTTATAACCGATGACCGCCTTGATGAAACACTGGATGATAATTTTAAACAGACGATACTTCGAACTCAGGGACAGGCTTTTTTTA